>NZ_JBLKKY010000012.1:0-78094 GCF_059438195.1 Paraconexibacter sp. | reverse complement strand
GCCTACGCCGCCGTCGCCCACCCCCGCGCGGCCGCGCCGCCGTGCTCCTCGCGGTAGGCGCTCGGCGCGGAGCCGTGACGGAGGCGGAACGCCTTCGCGAACTGCGCGGGCTGGCGATAGCCGACGCGGGCGGCGATCTCCCGCACCGGGAGGCTCGTCGCGGCGAGCATCTCCGCGGCGCGGTCCATGCGCAGGCGCGCGAGCTCGGACCGGAAGGTCGTGTTCTGCTCTTCCATCACACGCTGGATCTGCCGTCGGCTCGCGAACGTGTCGCCGGCGATGTCGTGGATCTGGAGGTCGGGTTCGCCGAGTCTCTCGGCGAGGCGGGCCATCACCGCCTCGTAGAGCTCTCGGCGCCCCCGCACGGTGGAGGGGCGGTGGACGACGTGGGGCATGTCCTGGATACGCGCGAGCGGCGCGATTCGGCCACTTCGGTCCGACCGGGCGCGCCGGGGTCCTCAAGGCGAACGCCGGTGCGCCGATCACCCGGCCACGAGGCCGCAGACCGGCGGCCGTCCCCGCGCCACGACCAGGAGCACCGATGTCCGACACCCTCGACGCCCGCCAGCTCGTCGTCTTCACCCTCGGTGAGGAGGAGTACGGCCTCCCGATCAGCGACGTCCACGAGATCATCCGCTACACGGAGCCCCGCACCGTCGCCTCGAAGGACCCGAGCGTCCGCGGCGTCATCAGCCTCCGTGGCCGGATCATCCCGGTCTTCGACCTCGCCGTCCGCCTCTCCCTCTCGACCGACGGTCACGCCGACCGCGCGAAGATCGTCATCGTCGAGACCGCCGGCGAGATGGCCGGCGTGGTCGTCGACACCGTCGAGGAGGTCGTCACCGTCGACGCGGAGCAGCTCGACTCGGCCCCGGCCGTCGGCGGCGTCCTCATCGAGGGCATCGCGAAGCTCGACGACCGCCTCGTCGTCCTCCTCAGCTCCCAGGCGATCATCTCCGTCGACGCCGACTTCAGCGGCGCCGCCGCCGAGATCGCCGCCGCGCAGGCCTCCGCCGCCGACGAGGACGCTCCGTCCGCGGTCGCCGCCTAGGACCCGGGACGGGTCAGCGCCCTTCGTCCCCAGTCCGCGTCAGTGAGCACGACAACCCCCACCCGCGAGCGCGTCCTCGTCGCCGACGACTCCGGCCTCATGCGCCGGATCCTCGCGCGCTCCCTCTCCGAGAGCGGCTTCGACGTCGTCGGCGAGGCACGTGACGGCGACGAGGCGCTCGCGCTCTGGCGCGAGCACCGTCCCGACGCGATGACGCTCGACCTCGCGATGCCCGGCATGGACGGCATCGGGGTCCTCCGCGCCCTGCGGCGCGAGGGCGAGAGCATCCCCGTCGTCGTCGTCAGCGCCTTCAGCCCCGCGCACGGCGCCCGCGCCGTCGACGCGCTCGCCGAAGGCGCGTTCGACCTCGTCGCGAAGCCGAGCGAGGGCGACGGGCTCGCGAGCTTCGTCACCGAGCTCGGCGAGAAGGTCCGCGCCGCGGCGACGTCGACGCGCGGCCGCGTCGAGCGCCGCCCGGGCGACCGTCCCGCACACGCGAACGGCACGCCTCGCGTGCGTCCCGCCGCGCCGGCCCGTCCCCGCACGGGCACGGGCCGCGCCGTCGTCATCGCATCGTCGACCGGGGGCCCGCGCGCGCTCGCGGCCCTCGTCCCCGCGCTCCCCGCGCCGCTCGGGCTCGGCGCGCTCGTCGTCCAGCACATGCCCGCCGGCTTCACCGAGTCGCTCGCGGCGCGCCTCGACGCGACCTCGCGGCTCGAGGTGCGCGAGGCGACCACCGGAGACCTCTTGCAGCCCGACCGCCTCCTCGTCTGCCCCGGCGGCTCGCACCTGCGCGTGAGCGACGGCCGCGTCCTGCAGCTGAGCGACGAGGCGCCGGTCGGCGCGCTGCGCCCCCGCGCCGACCTCACGATCGCCGACGTCGTGCGCGTGTGGAAGGACAAGGTGCTCCTCGTCGTCCTCACCGGCATGGGCCGCGACGGGACCGACGGCGCGCGCCTCGTGAAGGCGGCCGGCGGCCGGGTCCTCGTCGAGGACGCAGCGACCTGCACGGTCTACGGGATGCCCCGCGCCGTCGTCGAGGCCGGACTCGCCGACGTCGCCGCCCCCCTCGACGCCCTTCCCGCCCTCATCGCCGAGGAGGCGACCGCATGAGCACGATCGAACGCACGACGACCGACGACCCGTACCGACAGTTCACCGCCGGCCTGCGCCGGCTGACCGGGATCGACCTCGACCAGTACAAGCGCAACCAGATGGAGCGGCGCATCCGCACGTGGGTGCGCGCCCGCCACGGCGACGACGATCTCACCGCTGAGCTCGACCGGCTCCGGGCCGACGACGCCGAGCTCGACGCGTTCCTCGATCGCATGACGATCAACGTGAGCCAGCTCTGGCGCAACCCGGAGCAGTGGGAGCGGCTCGAGCGCGACGTCATCCCCGAGCTCCTCGCCGACCAGCCGCGGCTGCGCTGCTGGAGCGCCGGCTGCTCCTACGGCGCCGAGGCGTACACGCTCGCCGCGCTCGTCCGCGACGAGCTCGACCGGCGCCGCGGCGAGCGCATCCGCGCGGAGATCGTCGGCACCGACATCGACAAGCGGGTCGTCGAGCGCGCCACGCGCGGCATCTTCTCGGCGCAGGACGCTCGCGACGCGCCGCAGGAGGCGCTGCGCCGCCACTTCGACGAGACGGTCGAGGGGACGTGGTCGGCGAAGCGCGGCCTGCGCGACCTCGTCCGGTTCGAGACCGGGGACCTCCTGCGGATCCGCCCGCAGGTCGCGTCCTTCGACCTCGTCCTCTGCCGCAACACCGTCATCTACTTCACCGAGGACGTCCGCGACGCCCTCCACGCGCGGCTCGTCGAGTCGCTGCGCCCGGGCGGCGTCCTCGTCGTCGGGGCGACGGAGCGCGTCGTCCACACCCGCGAGCTCGGCCTCACACCCACCCATCCGTTCACCTACCGCAAGGACTGAGGAGCCCAGAACCCCATGGACACCTCCGAATACCTGCCGATGTTCCTCGCGGAGTGCCGCGAGCACCTCCAGGAGCTCAACACGGCGGTCGTCCGCCTCGAGGAGTCTCCGGAGGATCGCGCGATCCTCGACGAGATCTTCCGCGCCGCGCATTCCCTCAAGGGCATGAGCGCGACGATGGGCTTCGACGGCGTCGCGCGGCTCACGCACCAGATGGAGGACGTCTTCGAGCTCCTCCGCCAGCGCCAGACCGCGCTGCCCGCCGCCGTCGTCGACGTCCTCCTCGAGGTCCTCGACGCGCTCGAGGCGGCGATCGACGCGATCGAGGCGAACGGGAGCGAGTCGATCGACCCCGACCGGCTCATCGCCCGGCTCGCCGCGCTCGTCCGCGAGGACGACGACGTCGAGCACCCGGCGGACGACGAGGTCGCCGCCGCCGGCCCGCCGATGCCCGAGCTCGCCCCCGAGCTCGCCGAGGGCGAGAGCCTCGTCCACGTCACGGCGACGCTCTCCGGCGAGGTGATGATGCCGTCGGTCCGGGCGTTCATGGTGATCGCCGCGCTCGGCGAGAACGGCACGGTCGTCGCGAGCCGGCCCGCCGACGCCGAGATCGAGACCTTCCAGGGGCGCACCGTCGAGGCGACGGTCGTCTGCGCGTGCGACGCCGACGTCCTGCGCGACGCGGTCGCCGCCGTCGACGACGTCGCGGCCGTCGACGTCGCGCTCCACGGCGCCGCCGACGAGCCCGCCGAGACGCCGGCGCTCACGGTCGTCCCCGACGTCGGCGAGCCCGCCGACGAGGCGCCCGCCACGGACCCCGAGGCCCCGGCCCCCGCCGCCGCGGCCGACGAGTCCGCCGCCCTCGCGTCGGCCCCGAAGGCCGATGCGCCGAAGCGCGCCTCGACCGTGCGCGTCGACGCCGAGCGCCTCGACCAGCTCATGCACTCGATGGGCGAGCTCGTCGTCCAGCGCACGCACGTCGAGGCGATCGCCGCCGAGGCGGACGTCCCCGGCCTCGCGCAGGCGATGCAGGAGCTGACGCGCTGCTCCCACAGCCTCCAGTCGATGGTCATGCAGATCCGCATGATCCCCGTCGAGGCGGTCTTCCTCCGCTTCCCGCGCCTGGTGCGCGACGTGAGCTCGAAGCTCGGCAAGCAGGTCGACCTCGAGATCGTCGGCCAGGAGACGGAGCTCGACCGCTCCGTCGTCGACGCGCTCGGCGACCCGCTCGTCCACCTCATCCGCAACTCCCTCGACCACGGCCTCGAGCCGCCCGAGGAGCGCGTCGCCGCCGGCAAGGACCCGGTCGGCACGCTCTCGATCTCGGCCCGGCACTCGGGCGGGAGCATCGTCATCGCGGTGAGCGACGACGGTCGCGGCATCGATCCCGCGAAGGTCGGCGAGCGCGCCGTCGAGCGCGGCCTCATCTCCGCCGACCAGGCGGGAGCGCTCGACGTGCCCGGCGCGATCGAGCTCCTCTTCGCCCCCGGGTTCTCGACCGCCGAGACGGTCGGCGACCTCTCGGGCCGCGGCGTCGGCATGGACGCCGTGCGCACGAAGATCCGCTCGCTCGGGGGCGAGGTCATCCTCACGGCCGAGCCCGGGAAGGGCACGACCGCCGAGATCCGCCTGCCGCTGACGCTCGCGATCATGAGCGCGCTCCTCGTCGAGGTCGACGGCCTCCCCTACGGCCTGGCCCTGGGTCGCGTCGAGCGCACGATGCGGATGCAGGACGTCACGATCCGCTCGGTCGCGGGGGCGAAGATGCTCGTCCTCGACGAGTGCGCCGTCCCGCTCGTCCGCGGTCACGACGTCTTCGGCCACAAGACCGTCGAGGGTGGGGTGGGCGGGACGCGGTCCAAGGACGACACCCACGTCGTCCTCGTCCGCGCCGCCGACCGCACCGTCGCGCTCGGAGTCTCGGCCCTCATCGGCCAGCACGAGCTCGTCACCCGCCCGCTGCCCCCGGGCATCGCCGATGGCTGCGCCGTGAGCGGCGCCGCCGTCCTCTCGAGCGGAGCGATCGTGCTCCTCGCGGACTGCGATGCCCTCGCCCCCGCCATCCACCAGGAGAACGCAGTCCGATGAGTGCCCAGCCGTACACCGACATCCAGCTCGACGCTCTTCGCGAGCTCGCGAACATCGGGTCCGGCCAGGCGGCCGCCTCGCTCTCGCAGCTGCTCGGACGCCCTGTCGACATCTCCGTCCCGACGGCGGCCGCGCTGCCGCTCGAGGAGGCGGTCGCCGTCGCCGGCGACGCCGACGACCCCCGCCACGGGATCCTCGTGCCGATCATCGGCGACATGGAGGCCGCCGTCGTCCTCCTCGTCCCCGAGTCCGACGCGGCGACGCTCTGCGGCACCTTCGGCCTCGATCCCGCCGGCGAGGACGGCCGCTCGATGCTCGCCGAGGTCGGGAACATCCTCGGCACCTCCTACATCAACGTCCTCGCGCAGATGACGGCGATGGCGATGGAGCCCGCGCCGCCGCAGGTGACCCACGACATGCTCGGCGCGATCCTCGCGTCGGTCCTCCTCGGCCGCGGCGAGAACATCGACACGGCGCTCGTCCTCGACAGCGCGCTCGCCGTCGAGGGGGAGCAGTGCTCGATGTCGTTCCTCCTCCTCCCGGAGCCCGGCGGCGTCGACGAGCTCCTCGGCCGCCTCGGCCTCTGAGGTCCCGCCGTGCCGTCCTTCGCACAGGCCGCGACGGAGCATCTCGCGCGCATGGGAGAGATCGTCTCGTCGGCGAACGCCGCGGACGTCCTCGTGTGCGTCGGTCTCGGCTCGTGCATCGGCCTCGCTCTCATCGATCGTCGCGCCGGCGTCTCGGGCCTCGCCCACGTCATGCTCCCCGAGTCCGGGAAGGGCGCGGCTCCCAACCCCGGCAAGTTCGCGGACCTCGCGATCCCGGCGCTCGTCGCCGAGGTCGAGGCGCTCGGGGCCGTCCGTCGCCGCCTCGACGCGGTCCTCGTCGGTGGCGCCGCGATGTTCAGCTTCGGGTCCGGCGCCGGTCAGGAGATCGGCCGTCGCAACGAGGATGCGGTGATCGAGCAGCTCGAAGGGCTCAGGATCCCGGTCCGCGCGTCGATGACAGGAGGGACCCGCGGGAGGACGATCCGCGTCGAGGTCGGCCCGGGCCGCGTGACCGTCCGGGAGGCCGCCGGCGAGGAGGTCGAGCTCGTCGCGGGCGACGACCTCCCACTCCTGCGGAGAGCCGCATGAGCAGCGACTTCCTCAGCCCCGATCAGATCGACAAGCTCTTCGAGCGCGCCGCGGAGGGCAACCTCCCGATGGAGACCGATCGCGCCGCGACCGGCGGTCGTCGGGCGCGCTGGCTGAGGACGGTCGACTTCAAGCGGCCGACGAAGTTCTCGACCGACCAGGAGCGCCGGCTGCGGCGTCTCCTCGACGGCTTCTGCCAGAACGCGACGACGCGCCTCGTCGCCGAGCACCGCGTCCCGATCGAGTTCGAGGTCATCGACGTCCAGCAGCTCACGTGGGCGAACGCCTTCGCGCTGCTCCCGCACCATTCGGCGCACCAGACGATCACGACGCACCCGCACGACGGCAAGATGCTCCTCAGCGCGGAGCGGCGGCTCATCTGCACGGCGCTCGAGGTCATCCTCGGCGGCAACGCGGAGGAGCCGGTGCCCGACCGCGAGCTCTCCGACCTCGACCTCATCCTCACGCGGCGCCTCATGGCGACGCTCATCGAGCTCATGAGCTCGTCGTGGTTCGCGCTCGCCGAGGTGACGCTCTCGCCCGAGCGCATCGACACGCAGGCCGAGACCGTGCAGGTCGCGCCGAGCAGCGAGCCGACGCTCATCATCACGATGGAGGCGCGGCTGCACCGGGTGAGCGCGACCGTCGCGTTCCTCGTCCCCTACGCGGCGATCCAGCCGGTCGGCGCGGCGTTCTCGAAGCGCGACGAGGACGACCGGCGTCGCGACCCGCGCGCCGAGGAGGCGCTGCGGGCGGGGCTCGAGCGCGTCGACGTCACCGTCCGCGCCGAGGTCGCCTCGACCTCGCTCACCCTCTCAGAGATCCTCGCCCTCAAGCCGGGCGACGTCGTCGAGCTCGACGGCCGCGCCGGCGACGACGTCACCCTGTGGGCGGACCGCACGCCCGTCCACCACGCGCGCGCGGGTCGCCACCAGGGCCGGCGCGCCGTGCAGCTCACGCGTCCCGCCGGAGGTGAGGCATGACGAGCGATCAGGCCCTGCTGCGTCTCGGCTCGTCGACCGCCGACGCGATCCGCGAGGTCCTCGAGACCTTCGCGCCCGGCCAGGTGCGCCCCGGCAAGGTGTCTGTCGTCGAGGCCGACGAGCACCCGCTCGCCGGCGTGAGCGTCCCGGCCGTCGCCGCGGACGTCAGCTACGTCGACGGCGTCACGGGCGGCAACGTCCTCGTCATGTCGATCATGGGCGCGCGGCGTCTCGCCGCCGTGATGATGGGCATGGGCGACGCGGAGCTCGAGGAGGCCGACGACCTCAGCGACCTCGAGCTGAGCGCGGTCGGCGAGGCGATGAACCAGATGATGTCCGCCGGGGCGATGGCGACGAGCGCCGTCCTCGGTGAGGAGGTCGAGATCGCCCCGCCGGACGTCCGCGTCGTGCGGACCGTCGACGAGGCGACCGCGCACTGGCAGCACACCGGCCAGGCGACCACCGTCACGTTCACGGTCGGCGGTGCGCCGTGCACGCTCGTCCAGCTCGTCCCCAACGCGTTCATCGTGCGGATGACGCGAGCGTTCGACGAGCTCACCGCCGAGTACGACTCCGAGATCCCGCTCAGCGAGTCGCTGCGCGAGGTCTCCGTCCGCGTGTGGGCCGAGCTCGGCCGCGCGCGGATGCCCTTCGGTCAGCTCGCCGCGCTCCCGCCGGGGGCGCTCGTCGAGCTCGACCGCGACGCCGACGAGCCGATCGAGATCTACGCCGACGGCATGCGCGTCGCGACCGGCCGCCTCCTCGTCAGCGACGACGGCACGCTCGCCGTCCGCATCGAGGCGATCGAGGGCGCCCCCGAACTTCCCCCACCACCCAGTCCCCCCAACCAGACCATGGAGGTCGTCTGATGGCCCGTGTGCTCGTCGTGGACGACGCCGCTTTCATGCGCAAGATGGTGACCGACGCCCTGAGCGGTGGCGGCCACGAGATCGTCGGCGAAGCCGGCAACGGGGCCGAGGCGGTGCAGCGCTACCAGGAGCTGCGCCCCGAGGTCATGACTCTCGACATCACCATGCCCGAGAAGGACGGCATCGCCGCCCTGCAGGAGATCATCGCGATCGACCCCTCGGCGAAGGTGATCATGTGCTCGGCCCTCGGCCAGGAGTCGAAGGTGCTCGAGTCGATCAAGCTCGGCGCGAAGGACTTCGTCGTGAAGCCCTTCCAGCCGGACCGCGTCCTCGGCGCGGTCGAGAAGGCGATGGCCGCGTAGGCGCGGCGATCGCCCCGTTCACCTCTCCACGCAGTCGCCCTTTCTCTGGCGGTTCTGACGAAAGTCGTCATGGCGACGACTTTCGTCAGGGTCGGCGGGGTGGAGGGCCCCGATGGCTCGTGCCCCCGCGGCACGCCGCTCACGCCTGCCGTGAGGGGCGTGCCGCATGTGGGCGGCGCGACGTCCCGTCGCCTCAGGGGTCCTCGGCGGCGAGAAACCGCACGAGGTGATTGCGGGAGTACCGCCACTGCCGGTCGACGGATGCTTTGCTGTGCCCCAGCAGCCGGAGCAGCGCCAGGCCTCGGACCGTGGCCACGACGTGCCTGAAGCGCTCGTCGAAGTCCGGTCGCTCGACGACCTCCGTTCCGAAGAGCTGCTCGGCTGCGTTGTTGAGCTCGCGCGAGACACGCCGCTCGAGCGGGCCGACGAGCTGCGCGAGCTCCTCGTCGCCGCTCGCGGCCAGGGAGAGGTCGAGGACCGCCTTGAACAGCGGGCCCGAGAGGGTCTTGTACATGACGTCGAGCACAGCGCCCACACGCTCGGGGCCGTGGCCTGCCACCCGGTCCGCGGCGGCTCGGAGCGCTGATGCGTGGCGGTCGATGAGGTGCTCGACCGCTTCCCCGACGAGGCCCGCCTTGTCGGCGAAGTGATGCTGTTGCGCGCCCCGCGAGACTCCGGCCCGGCGGGCGACGTTCGGTGTCGTCAGCCCCGAGTAACCGACGGCGGCGAGCTCGTCGACCGCGGCGTCGAGCAGCCGCCGACGCGTTTCGAGGCTGCGGGTCTGCTTGGGCTCGGTGGTGGCCATCGCAAGGCGCGCTGCTCAGGCGGTGGTGCCGGCGCGGCCGAGCGGGATCATGGACCCCATTATGTCGCGGGACTGCTCGGGGGGCGGCCGCCAGAGCCGGCGGCCAGCAAAAGAAAGCATGCACGAATGATTGTTCCTGCGCTACGGTGTGTCAATGAGCGAGAACACCCTCGCAGGGACCGAGCTCGGTCACGTGCGATTCCCCCTCGACCGCAGCAAGCTCGCCGAGCTCGCGCGGTCCTTCGGCGACGACGACCCCGTCTGGCACGACCGCGAAGCGGCGCAGGAGGCGGGCTTCGACGGCGTGCCGGTCCTGCCGACCGCCACGGTCATGGCCGACCACTGGCGCCCCGGCGGCGCCTCCGCCATGGTCGACGCGCTGCAGCTCGATCTCCGACGCGTCCTGCACGGCGAGGCCGAGTGGCAGTTCCTGCGGCCGTTGCGCTGCGGTGACGAGCTCACTGCCACCCAGCGCGTCGCTGACGTGACGACCCGCGAGGGCAAGCGCGGCGGGATGATGACGCTCCTGTCGCTGGTCACCGACTACGTCGACGCCGAGGGCGACGTCGTGGCGCGCCGGCGCGACACGATCATCGAGCGGGGGGCGTGACATGGCGACCGGGATGACGCACGCGACGCCACCCGCCGCACCCACGGCACTCGCCGTCGGCGATGAGCTGCCGCGCTCGACCTTCGGGCCGGTCACGCGGACCGACATCGTCCGCTACGCCGGGGCGGGCGGTGACCTCAACCCGATCCACCATGACGAGCCGTTCGCCCAGGCTGCCGGGCTGCCGGGCGTGTTCGGCATGGGGATGCTCCACGCGGGCCTGCTCGGCCACCGCCTGGCGTGCTGGGTGGGCCCCGACAGCATCCGCCGCTTCGGCGTGCGGTTCACCGGCCAGGTGTGGCCGGGCGACGTGCTCACGTTCTCCGGCACCGTGACGTCGGTGCGGGACGGGGTCGCGGAGGTCGCGATGCAGGTCGAGCGGGGCGAGGACGAGGTCGTTCTCGCGGCGACGGCGACGGTGCTGGTCGCCGGTTGAGCGCCGTCGTCAGCTCAGACCGCGGCGGTGGCGGGCCAGCCGCACCGCCACGACCAGCCCTTGGAGATCCTGGAGGCTGCGCAGGTCGCAGCCCGTCAGGGTCTCGATCTTGGCCAGCCGGTAGCGCGCCGTGTTCGGGTGCACGTAGAGGCGCTCCGCGGCCGCCTTGACGTTCAGCGAGCAGTCGACGTAGGCCATCAGCGTGTCGATGAGCAGCGACGCCTGGTCGAGGTCGGCATCGACGAACTCCCGGACGCTCTGCGGCACGAGGCTCCAGGCCGTCTCGTCTCCGCCGCGCAGGAACAGGTAGTCGAGCGGCCCGAGGAGGGGAAGGGCGAGGATGCCGCGGTCGACGGGAGCGTGCTCCCGGGCGAGAACCGCCTCCTCGTAGGCCCGTCGCGCGTTCGCCAATCCCGTATGCCTCGCGCTGACACCGAGCGTCATCTGCGTGCCCTCAGTGAGCAGGGCCGCGCGGGCCGCCGCGAGCTGGTCGACGTACGGGCCGAGGTCTCGCTCTCCGACCCCGCGCACGACCACCGCTTCGCCTTCGCGCAACGCGAAGAGCGGCTCGGTGGCGTCCCGGCCGGCACGGGCCAGCCCGGCCGCCGCCACCGACAGCGCCGACCCGTGCGGGAGCTCGTCCACCGGGCGGGCGACGACGACGACGTACGGCCGCTCGTCGTCGAGTCCGCAGGTGCCCGCGACGGCGAGGGCGTCGCCCGCGAGCCGCTCGCCCGTCACCAGCGCGGCCACGAGGGCGCGGCGACTCTCGCGCGCGGTGAGCGCGCGCGCCTCCGCGATCTCGTCGGCCGCCACGACCGCGGCGTCCCCCATGACGTCGACGTACTGCAGCAGCAGCGGTGAGAGCTCCTGTGCGAGCTTCGTGCCATCCGCGCAGCCGAGCTCCTCGACGGCGCGGGTGATCACGCGGTGCCAGATGCGGGCGCTGCGGACGAGCTCGGCCTGCGTCGCCCCACGCAGCACCGCGTGGCGAAAGTACGGCCGGATGAAGTGCATCTCGTCCGCCGCGAGCGGACGGCGCTCGAGCAGCGCCGTCACGATGAGCGTCATCGTCTGCTGAGCCGCCTCGCGCATGTCGCCGAGCCTGGGCTCGAGCGAGGCCACGTACCCCGGGACCAGCTCGCGCATGTAGGCCTCGACGAGCCGGCCCTGGCGCCGCGAGAGTGCGGAGAGCACCTCGTCGACGGACGGCCTGGCGGAGCGGGTTCCCATGCGACGGGTCCAAGCATACGTCGCGGTGGACCCTGCTCGCCGCGCGTCGCCGCGAGTTCCGCGACGGTGGTGCTGACGCGTGCCCGGCCGGGCGTCCGTCAGGTCGCGGGTCGCAGGCGGACGGGCAGGTGACGGGGTTGGTTGAGGAACAGCGATCGGACGACGTCGGCATCGCCGTCGAGCTGCATGTCGGGGTAGCGCGTGAGGGTCTCCTCGAAGAGGACCTTCAGCTCGAGGCGTGCGAGGGCGGTGCCGAGGCAGAAGTGGCGGCCGCCGGCGCCGAAGGCCTGGTGCTCGGGGTTGCGCTCGACGTCGAGCTGGTGCGGGCAGGTGTAGGCCGCCTCGTCGCGGTTGGAGGACGGGTACCAGAGGATGACCTTGTCGCCCTCGCGGATGGTCTGTCCGTGCAGCTCGACGTCGCGGGTGGCGGTGCGGCGGAAGTGCGAGAAGGCGGGGAACATCCGCAGGAACTCCTCGACGGCCGAGGGGATGAGCGCGGGGTCCTCGAGGAGCTTGCGCTTCTGCGCCGGTTCGCGCAGCAGCGCCCACATGCCGTTGCAGAAGGTCGCCTTGGTGGAGTCGTTGCCGGCGGCGACGAGAAGCGCGAAGCCCATGGCGATCTCGTGGTCCTCGAGCCGCTGGCCGTCGACCTCGGCGTGCACGAGCACGCTGGTGAGGTCGTCGGTGGGACGCTCACGACGGTCGGTGGCCATCGTCATCACGCGTTGGAAGATCTCGAGCAGGACCTTCTGCATGGTCTCCTCGCCCTCGGGCTGCAGCTCCTCGTCGCCGAACCCCAGGGCGCGGTTGGCGATCTCGGCCCAGGCCGGATCGTCCTCCTCGGGTGTGCCGAGGAAGCTGCCGATGACGCGGCTGACGACCGGCTGGGCGAGGTCGCCGACGAGGTCGATCGCGTCGCGGTCGGCGAGGCCGTCGAGGACGCGGCAGGTGATCTCGCGGATCTCGCCCTCGTGCTGGGCGATGCGCTTGGGCGTGAACCCGCGCTGGAAGAGCGCCTTGATGCGGTCGTGGCGCGGCGGGTCCATGCCGATGAAGGTCGCGGTGAGGGCCTCGAGCGGTGCGGCGCTGTCGGCGGCGAGGATCCCGCCCTTCTCGGAGGAGAACGTCTCCCAGTCCCGGCTGACCGTGAGGATGTCCTCGCCGCGGGTGATCGACCAGAACCCCGGCTCGTCGTCCCAGGTGGCCATCGGGCTCCAGTGGACCGGCGCCTCTTTGCGCAGGCGGTCGAAGATCTCGTGTGGCGGCCCGCTGCTCCAGAGCTCGAGATCGCCGAGGTCGATCGTGTCGATCGGGCGCTGCGTCGTCGGGGTCATGCGTCACTCCGGGCCGTCTCGGCGGGACGCTGCTCCGCCGGCTCGCTGATGCGGTCGATGTAGGCCCGGCGCGCCGGGCTGTCGATGGACGCGAGCAGCGTGTCGTCCCCGATCAGGCGCATGAGGGCGTCGTTGAGGCGCAGCGGCAGCAGCGTCGTCGTGCGGTGGACGGCATGCATCGAGCGCGGACACCACACCTCGTACCGGCGGGTCTGGATCGCCTCGAGGATCGATGCCGCGACGTCCTCGGGTTGCAGCGTCTTGAGGCCCCGGGTGTCGGGGACGCCGTCCGTCAGCTCGGTGCGGACGATCACCGGCATCACGAGCGACAGGTCCACCGGGCTGTCGCGCAGCTCCGCGCGCGTCGCGTCGGACAGTCCGACGACCGCGTGCTTCGTGGCGCAGTACGTGGCGATGCCTGCCGCGCCGAGCTTGCCGGCCGTCGAGGCGATGTTGATCACCTGGCCGCCGCCGCGGCGCTGCATCCGCGGGATCGCGGCGCGCATGCCGTGCATCACGCCGAAGACGTTGATGTCGAACTGCCGCTGGATGCTCGCCTCGCTCTCCTCCAGGAAGCGGACCGTGGGCATGATCCCCGCGTTGTTGATCATCACGTCGACCGAGCCGAGGTGCTCCTCGGTGCGGTCGAGGAACGCATCGACCGAGGCGCGGTCGGTGACGTCGAGATGGAACGCGGCGCAGCGCGATCCCAGGTCCTCGGCGGTCGCCTCGGCGACCTCGACGTCGATGTCGCCGATCGCGACCTTCGCGCCGCGCTCGGTGAGCGCGCGCGCGGTCGCCTTGCCGATGCCTCGGCCGCCGCCGGTGATGGCGATGACCTTGCCGGCGATCTGGTGGGTGGTACGTGCCATGGGAGCTCCGGTGTCGGTGTGGTCAGGTCAGTCGGCGGTGGTGCCGACGGGTGTGGCGCTCGAGGTGGGCGCTGTGACCTCGAAGTGCTCGGGGTCGGGGGTCGCGAGCACGTGGCGGTAGTGGCTGGCGGTCCAGGGCCAGAGCTCGACCTGGCCGTCGGCGCCGTGGTACCAGGAGTGGCAGCCCTGCGACCAGACGGTGTCGGGGGTCTTGGCGCGCAGCGCGCGGTAGTAGGCATCGGTCGCGGTGGACGTCGGTGTGACCGTCGCGACCTCGCCCGACCGGATCCGCTGGATCCACTGGATGACGTAGTTGATCTGCGTCTCGGAGAGGGAGACGAGGGAGTAGTTGCCGGCGGGGCTGTGTGGCCCTTGCAGGGTGAAGAGGTTGGGGAAGCCGGGGATCGCCACGGTGCGGTAAGCGCGCGCGCCGTTCTTCCATGCGTCCTCGAGGGTCAGGCCGTCGGGTCCGGTGATGCGCATCGGGCGCATGAACGCGTGGGAGTCGAACCCGGTGGCGAGGGCGATGACGTCGACCTCGTGCAGGCGGCCGGTGCGATCGCGGATGCCGTCGGGTTCGATGCGGTCGATCCCCTCGGTGACGATCTCGACGTCGTCGCGCTGGATGGTCTTGAACCAGTTCGGCGACATGATCAGGCGCTTGCACAGCGGCGGGTAATCGGGGGTCACCTTCGCGCGCAGCTCCGGGTCGCGGATGAGCCGGTAGTTGGCTCGGACGATCGCCTGGAAGAGCCGGCGCCGGGGACCCGGGGTGACCATCGCCTGGCCGAGGAAGTCGAACAGCGTCGCGCGGTACCCGTGGTAGCCCAGGCGTCCCAGCGCGGGGATGCGTCGCAGCAGGCTCTTCCCGACGCGGGTGTAGCGCGGGTTGGGCGTGAGGGTGACCCAGTGTCGGCTGCGCTGGAACACCGTCACCTTGGAGGCCACGCCGGCGAGGGCGCCGGTGATCTGCACGCCGGTCGAGCCGGTCCCGACGACGGCGACCCGCTTGCCGGCCGGCGCGACCGACTCGTCCCACCGGGACGAGTGGAACGCCGGACCGCGGAAGCTGTCCAGGCCGGGGATGTCGGGCACCAGCGGGCGGTGCAGGACCCCGGTGGCGCAGACCAGCACGTCGGCGGCATCGGTGGTGCCGTCGGTCAGGGTGATCTGCCAGCGGCCGTCGTCCCAGTGGGCCTCGTCGATCTCGGCGCGCAGCCGGATGTGCGGTGCGAGTCCGTGGCGGTCGACGACGCTCTGGACGTAGCGGCGGATCTCGGGGCCGGGTGCGAAGACGGAGTTCCACTCCGGGTTGAGATCGAACGAGTACTGGTAGAAGCGGCTGGGGACGTCGCACGTGAGGCCCGGGTAGCGGTTGTGCCACCAGGTCCCGCCGACGCCGTCGGCCTTCTCGTAGACGGTGAAGTCGCTCACCCCGGCGGTCTTCAGCGCGCACGCCATCCCGACGCCTGAGAGTCCCGCGCCGATGATCACCACGCGTGGTTCGCCGCCGTTGAAGCCTGTCGTCATCGCGTCTCCCTTGCCGAAACTTCCGATGGGTACACAGTACGCGCCACCCGGTCAGGCGCGTTGTGATCGGTTGACAAGGCGCCTGGGCGAACTCTGTGCACCGATGCCGGACGCGGGCGCGAGCCGGGATGGGACCGTGCGCCTCGTGCACCGGAGGGCCGCCACGGTCGTGAGCGGCCGGCAGGCGCCGAGTCGCGCGTCTCGGAGATGCCCGGCACCCAGAACTCCTCCACTCCCGACCACGCAGAGGTGTGACCCCTTCCATGAGCAATCGCACGTACGCCATCGCGACGACCCAGCAGCGGGCGGCGTGATGGCCTCCACGTTCGCGGCGCCGCCTGCGGGCGTCTACGAGGACGAGCACGAGGCCTACCGGGAGAGCTTCAGGACGTTCCTGGAGCGCGAGGTCGCCCCCCATGCCGCGGCGTGGGACGCCGAATGGCGGCCGCGGCGCGACCTCTTCCGCGAGTGCGCCGCGCACGGGTTCCTGGCCATGGCCGTCCCCGAGGAGCACGGCGGGCCGGGCGTGGACGACTGGCGCTTCAACGCGGTGCTGACCGAGGAGGCGCAGCGGGCGGGGCTCATCGGGGCGCTCGCCGGGCCGCTGCTGCACACCGACGTCTGCCTGCCCTACCTGCTCAGCGCGGCGACCGACGAGCAGCGCGCACGGTGGCTGCCGGGAGTCGCATCGGGCGAGACCATCCTCGCCATCGCGATGACCGAGCCCGGGACCGGGTCCGATCTGCAGGGCATCAGGACCCGCGCGCGGCGCGAGGGCGACGCCTACGTGCTCAACGGCCAGAAGACGTTCATCACCAACGGCGGCACCGCCGACCGGGTGATCGTGGTCGCCCGCACCGACCCGGAGGCGGGCTCGAAGGGCTTCAGCCTCCTCGTCGTCGACGCCACCACCCCGGGCTTCGAGCGCGGGTCGCAGATCGCGAAGATCGGCCAGCACGCATCTGACACCGCCGAGCTGTTCTTCACCGACGTCGTCGTG
The DNA here is from genome assembly GCF_059438195.1 of Paraconexibacter sp. Classification (NCBI taxonomy): domain Bacteria; kingdom Bacillati; phylum Actinomycetota; class Thermoleophilia; order Solirubrobacterales; family Paraconexibacteraceae; genus Paraconexibacter; species Paraconexibacter sp. The sequence goes on along the minus strand of NZ_JBLKKY010000012.1, from coordinate 61,854 downwards.
CCGGTGGAGGACCGCCTGGGCCCGGAGGGCTCGGGCTTCACCCAACTCATGGAGAAGCTCGTGCCCGAGCGGCTCATCCTCGCCGTGGGAGCGATGGCCGCCGCGGAGGCCGCCTTCTCGCAGACGCTCGACTACGTGAAGGAGCGGACCGCGTTCGGCCAGCCGATCGGGACCTTCCAGCACTCGCGCTTCGCCATGGCCGAGATGGCCACGGAGCTCGCCGTCGGAAAGGCGTTCGTCGACCGGTGCGTGCTGCGTCACTGCGATCGCGAGCTCGGGGCCGATGAGGCCGCGATGGCCAAGTGGTGGACCACCGAGCTGCTCGGCCGCGTCACCGACCGGTGCCTGCAGCTGCACGGCGGCTACGGCTACACCGAGGAGTACCCGATCTCCCGTGCCTGGGTCGACGCCCGGGTCACCCGCATCTACGGCGGGACCACGGAGATCATGAAGGAGATCGTCGGCCGCTCGCTGGGGCTGTGATGAGCGGACCGCTGTCCCACCTGCGCATCGTCGAGCTCGCCGGGATCGGCCCCGGGCCGTTCGCCGGGATGATGCTCGCCGACATGGGCGCCGACGTGGTGCGCGTCACGCGCCCCGAGCAGGCGACGCTCGTGGAGAGCGACCTTCCCGACCCGCTCCTGCGCGGACGCACGACGATCGAGGCGGACCTCAAGAGCACCGCGGGACGCGACGCCGTCCTCTCGCTCGCCGCCGGGGCCGACGCCCTCATCGAGGGCTTCCGGCCGGGAGTGCTGGAGCGCCTGGGGCTCGGGCCCGACGAGCTGCTCGAGGTCAACCCGGCGCTCGTCGTCGGCCGTATGACGGGCTACGGGCAGGAGGGCCCGCTCGCGCAGGACCCGGGTCACGACATCAACTACATCGCCGTGGCGGGGGTCCTCGACGCCTTCCGCCGCCGAGGCGAGCGGCCGACACCGCCGCTCAACCTCGTCGGCGACTTCGGCGGCGGCGGCATGCTGCTCGTCGTCGGTGTCCTCGCCGGGATCCTGCACGCACGGGCGACCGGGGTCGGGCAGGTCATCGACGCCGCCATGACCGACGGCGCTGCGCTCCTGGCCACGATGCAGCACGGGTTCTTCGCCGGGGGCGTGTGGAACCCGGAGCCCGGGACCAACCCCCTCGACAGCGGCGCGCACTTCTACGAGGTCTACGAGACCGCCGACGGGCGGTTCATGGCCGTCGGCGCCGCCGAGCCGCAGTTCTACGCCGAGCTGCTGGCGCTGCTCGAGCTCCCGCCCGAGGACTTCCCTCAGTGGGACCGCGAGCGATGGCCGGAGCTGCAGACGGCCTTCGCCGGCGTCTTCCGCACCCGCACCCAGGAGCAGTGGACCGCGCTGTTCGCCGGCACCCAGGCGTGCGTCACGCCCGTGCTCGGGATGTTCGAGGCGCCCCACCACCCGCACCACGTGGCGCGCGGCGCCTTCCAGGCGGCCGACGGTGCGCTCGTCCCGGCGCCCGCACCGCGTTTCGGCGCGACTCCGGCGGCGCTGCGCGCGCCGCGCGCCGCGCAGCTCGCCGAGGTGCTGGAGCGCTGGAGCGGGGTGGCGGCATGACCGCGCCGGTGCGGCTCGAGATCGACGAGGGGGTCGCGCGCGTGATCCTCGACCGCCCCGAGGCGGCCAACGCCATCGGCGCCTCGAGCATCGCGGCATGCCGGGACATCGCCGACACCCTGGAGCACGCGCCGGGGGTGCGGTGCGTGGTGATCGAGAGCGCCGTGCCCGGGATCTTCTCCGTGGGCGGCGACCTCCAGTACATCGACGAGGCCGACGGCGACGTCGGCAGGCGCGTCCACTCCGGCGCGCGCGGGGTGCATGCCCTCGTGGCCACGCTGGCGCGCATCGACGCGCCGGTGATCGCGGCGGTGGGCGGCGTCGCGGCCGGCGGCGGCATGGGCCTCGCGCTGGCGGCGGACATCGTCGTCGCGAGCCCCTCGGCGACCTTCACCTGCGCCTACACCAAGATCGGGTACCCGGCCGACACCGGCATGTCCTGGCTGCTGCCCCGGCTGGTGGGCCACCGCCAGGCGCTGTCCCTGCTGCTGCGCTGCCCCGTCCTGGACGCCGCGCAGGCGCTCGAGCTCGGGCTCGTGACCACCGTGGTGGACGACGGCCAGCTCGACGCGGAGGTCGAGGCGCTGGTCGACGAGCTGCGCGAGGGGCCGACGCAGGCCTTCGGAACGGTGAAGCGCCTCGTGCGCGACGCCTACGACGCGCCGCTCGAGGCGCATCTCGAGACCGAGGCGCGCCTCATCGCCCACGCCGCCACGGGCACGGAGGCCCAGGAGCGCATCGCCGCCTTCGTCCGCCAGGCACGGCCCAGGACCTGAGCGCGCGAGCGCACCGAGGAGGAGGTCACATGACCGTGATCCACGACGACATCCCTACCGAGCGGCCCGTGCTGGAGGTGCGAAACCCGCGCGACGGCCAGCTGGCCGGTACGGTCGCGCAGGCCGACGCGACGGCGGTGCGGGCGGCCGCCGCCCGGCTGCGTGCCGCGCAGCCCGCCTGGGAGGCACTGGGCCCCGAGGGCCGGAGGCGCCACCTCGAGGCCCTCCGCGACTGGGTGCTCGACCACGAGCGCGAGTTGCTCGACGGGCTGCAGGCCGAGACGGGGAAGTCGCGCGGCGACGCGGTCGTCGACCTCCTGTCGCCGCTCGACGCCCTCAACCACTACGCGGCGCACGCCGGGCGCTACCTCGGCGTCGAGCGACGCCGACCGCACGCCTTCGCGGCCCGCGCCAAGCGCCTGTCGGTCCGCTTCAGCCCCTATCCGCTGGTGGGGATCCTGAGCCCGTGGAACTTCCCCGTCGGGCTGGCCCTGCTGGACGCAGCCCCGGCGCTCGCTGCCGGCTGCGCCGTGCTGGTCAAGCCCTCCGAGGTGGCGCCGCTGACGGTGACGAGGATCGTCGACGCCTGGCGTACCGAGATTCGCGCGCCGCACGTCTTCGCCGTCGTCAACGGCGGTGCGGACGTGGGGGAGGCTGTCGTCGACGCGGTCGACTTCGTGCAGTTCACCGGCTCCACGCGCACGGGCAAGGCGGTCATGCGTCGCGCCGCGGAGACGCTCACCCCCGTCAGCCTCGAGCTGGGCGGCAATGACGCGATGATCGTCTGCGACGACGCCGACCTCGACCGCGCAGCGGCCGGCGCGGTCTGGGGTGGCATGTTCAACGCCGGCCAGGTCTGCGTCTCGGTGGAGCGCGTCTACGTCGAGTCCGCGGTGCACGATGCCTTCGTCGAGCGGGTCCTCGGCGAGGTCGGCTGCTTGCGGCCGGTGCAGGGCGGCGACGGTGAGGTCGGTGCGATGGCGACCGACGCGCAGGCCCAGCTGGTGGAGCGCCACGTGCGGCAGGCCGTCGACGCCGGCGCGCAGGTCCGGGCGGGTGGCGAGCGCGTCCCGGGGGCCGGGACGACGTTCGCGCCCACGGTCCTCACCGGGGTCGACCACGCGATGACGTGCATGCGCGAGGAGACCTTCGGGCCGGTGCTGCCGATCATGCGCGTCGAGTCGGCCGACGAGGCGGTGGCGCTGGCCAACGACTCGGACTACGGGTTGTCGGCGTCGGTCTGGACAGGCGACCCGCGTCGCGGCCGCGACCTCGCCGCCCAGCTCGACGTCGGCGCGGTCAACGTCAACGACGTCGTCGTCAACCTCAATCAGGTCGCCCTGCCGATGGGCGGCTGGAAGCAGAGCGGCCTCGGGGCCCGGCTCGGCGGCGCGCAGGGAGTGCGCAAGTTCTGCCGCGTGCAGGCGCTGACCGAGCCGTGGGTCGCGCCACGTCGCGAGCTGACCTGGTTTCCCTACAGCCGCGGCCGGCTCCGCGTCGTGCGCCATCTCGTCCGTCTCCTCGCCGCCCGCGGGCTGCGCCGTCTTCGACCCTGACCAGGAGGTCCCATGCCCACCATCCCCAGCATCCTCGCCACGGCCGCGCAGCGCACCCCGGAGACCGAGGCGCTCGTCGCCGGCGACTTGCGCCTCGACTACGCGGCGCTCGACGCCCAGGTCAACCGCTACGCCAACGCCATCGCCGACCTCGGCGTCACCAAGGGTGATCGCGTGCTGCTCGCGTCGGCCAACTCGGCCGACTTCGTGCTGGCCTACTTCGGCGCGCTGCGCGCCGGGGCGATCGTCGTGCCCGCCAACCCGGGCTCGGCTGTCCCCGAGGTCGAGCACCTCCTGACCGACAGCGGCGCGGTCCTCGCCCTCGCCGACGAAGCCGCCGGGGACGCTGCGCAGGCGGCCGCGACGCGGGTGGGGGCCCGGACGGTCGGCCTCGACGAGCTCGCTGCGCTCGCCGCCGCGGCCGCGGCGACGGCGCCCGGCGTCCCCGTCGACGAGCGCGACGACGCGCTGATCCTCTACACGTCGGGGACGACCGGCCGGCCGAAGGGGGTGCTGCTCGACCACCACCGGGTCATCTGGGTGGGCGTCAACGGGATGCTGCTGGTGGGCATGCGCGAGGGCTGGCGCGTGCTGCACTGTGCACCGCTGTACCACGCGGCGCAGCTGAGCCTGATGCTGTCGACGGCGAGCATGATGAGCGCCACCCACGTCGTCGTCGGCGGCTTCCATCCGACCGAGACGCTCGATGTCCTCGAGCGCGAGCGCATCAGCTGGTTCTTCGGCGTCCCGACGATGTACCAGCTCATGCTGCGCGACCCGTCCTTCGAGCAGCGCGACCTCTCGCATCTCCGCGTGGGCGTCTTCGGCGCCGCGCCGATGCCCGGGCACGTGGCCCGCGAGCTGTCCGACAAGCTGCCGCAGGTCGAGCTGCTGCAGATGTGCGGGCAGACCGAGGGCGGCCCGGGTGGCATCTACGCCTCGCCCGAGGACGTCGTGTCGCACCCCGACGCGAGCGGCCGGCTGCCGCTGCCCAACACGGAGGCGCGCGTGGTCGACGAGCAGGATCGGCAGGTCGCGCCCGGCGAGGTCGGCGAGCTGGTGCTGCGCGGCGAGACCGTGATGAAGGGCTACTGGCAGCAGCCCGACGCCACCGCCGAGACGCTCCGGGGCGGCTGGCTGCGCACGGGCGACCTCGCGCGCTTCGACGAGGGCGGCTACATCACGCTCGTCGACCGCAAGAAGGACATGATCATCACCGGTGGGCGCAACGTGTACTCGGTCGAGGTCGAGAACGCGGTGGCCGCTCATCCCGCGGTGGTGGACTGCGCGGTGGTCGGCTCGCCACACGACGAGTACGGCGAGAGCATCGTGGCCGTCGTCGCTTTGGCCGACGGCAAGAGCCTCGAGCTCGAGGAGCTGCGGGCCCACTGCGCCGACCACGTCGCCCGGTACAAGGCCCCGCACCGTCTGGTCGTGGTCGAGGCGATCCCGCGCAACGCGTCCGGCAAGGTCCTCAAGCACGTGCTCCGCGACCAGCTCGTCACGGCCCCGGCGCCGTAGCGCCGGCGCGGCCGCGGGCAGCCTCCCCAGCACCCCCGAACGAGCGGCGCCAGGCGCCGGTCGGATCGGCGTGCGCGGGGGACCGTGCGACCTCGAACCCGCTGTGCGGGCGTCACGTCGCACGGTCACCACGAGGCTCCGGTTTCACGCGCTCGGCGCCGAGTGAGATAGGAAGTCGGCCCATGACCGACCTCTGGACCGCCGTCAAGGACCTGCCGATCGCGATCGAGTCGCATTCGCTCGAGGTGCTCGTGCCGAGCGGCCCGACCGGCATCGACGACTTCTCGACGACCCAGCTGCGGCTGTCCGGCCGCGGGGAGGAGGGGATCGGCGAGCAGGTCGGGATGGTGAAGACCCAGGAGGGCCTGCGTGCGCTCGAGCTCTCGCTCACCGGCGAGTGGCCGACCCTCGCGGCCTTCCTCGCGCACCTCGACACGATCGACATGTGGCCCGAACCGCCCGAGTACGACCTCGAGCGCCAGTGGCGGCGGTGGACGTTCGAGTCCGCGGCGCTCGACCTCGCGCTGCGCCAGGCCGGCACGAGCCTGCCCGAGGTCCTCGGCCGCACGCCGCGGCCGGTGACGTTCGTCAACTCGTTCGGCCTCGGCGACCCGCCCGACGCGGGCAAGGTCGAGCTGCGTCGCGCCCGGCACCCGACCGTCGGCTTCAAGCTCGACGTCGCGCCGTCCTGGACCCAGGACATCATGGACCGCATCGCCGCCGTCGACGGCGTCGCGGTGATCGACTTCAAGGGCCAGTACGACCTCGAGGTCGAGGACGAGGACGCCCTGCTCGCCATGTACGAGCGCACCGTCGCGACGTTCACCGACGTCGTCTTCGAGGACCCGCACGACCGTCCCGCCGTCCGCGACCTCCTCGCCCCGATCGCCGACCGCGTCTCCTACGACGCGCCGATCACGAGCGTCGAGTCGATCGCCTCGACCCCGATCGACGTCGGCATCGTCAACGTGAAGCCCTGCCGCGTCGGGCGTCTCGACGAGCTCAGCCGCCTCTACGCCCACTGCGAGTCCGAGGGCATCCAGATGTACAACGGCGGCATGGGCGAGCTCGGCGTCGGCCGCGGCCAGGCCCAGCTCCTCGCGGCGCTCTTCCACCCCGACGCGCCCAACGACATCGCGCCCTCCGAGTACAACCTCGAAGACCCGCCGGCGGGCCTGCCGGCGAGCCCGCTGGACCCGGCGGCAGGGCGGGGGTTCCGGCGGGGGTGAGAGACCGCCTCGCTCGTGACCGGGACACTCGGGACGTGCGCGACGCCGCGCTCCCTACCCCGCCGGGTCGGTCGCCGGGTCGGCCTTCTTCTTCGACCGCTCGATGCGGGTGATGAGGTCGTGCAGCGGCTTCGTGCCGGCGCCGACCGCGAGGCCCGTCACGACGACGTCCACCGAGGAGAACACGTCCTCCCAGTCGCCGTCGGCCTCCACCGTGCTCACCGCCCCGATGAGCCCGAGACCCAGCAGGCCGCACGCCACGAGCGCGAACGCCGAGGCGAGCGCCCACGCGATGACCGCCCGCTGCCCCTGCCGCGCGTCGAGGGCCTGCTTGCGCTCCGTCACTTCGTCCGTCGCGGCGGAGACCGCGCCCGGGTCCGTCGCGGCCGCGGCCAGCGTCTGGGTGAGCCGCGTCTTCGCGTCGCCCACCGCCGCTTTCAGGTCGTCGGTCTGCGGCGCGACGGTCTGCATGAGCGGCTCGACGAGCCGCTCGCTCGCCTGCGCGACGATGTAGAAGATCCCGAAGAGGACGAACTCGTCGCCCCGGATCGTCACCGTCGTGTCCGACACGCGGTCGAGCACGACCGCGACGACCGCCGCACCTGCGACGAGCCCGTACCACTTGCCGAGGGAGTCTGAGGCGGCTCCGCCCCGACGCGCGCCCGGAGTCGACATGCGCGGGACACTACGCCTGTCGCAGTTCGGGGGTCAACGTGCGTTCGGGGGGCGCGAGCCGACGGGAGGCCGTTCGGTCGAACCGCCGGCGATCGGGGTACGACCACGACGTGCCCCACGAGCGTGCGATGGTGCGCAGCCGATGAAGTCGCTTCTCTCCAAGATCCGTGACCGATGGCGGCCGGCGGAGGGGTCGACGCCGTCCGCGCCCGTCGAGGCGCATGAGGAAGTCGCCGAGCGCCGCGACCCCGTGCGCGGCACGGAGCTGCTCGCCCTCGACCTCACCGAGCCGGGCCGCGACGCCGCCGTCACCGGGATCGCCTGGCACCCCGCCGGCGGTCGTCTCGCCGCCGCCACGGCGGCCGTGACGGCGAGCATCTGGGACCTGTCCACCCGCGAGGCGCTCGTGACGGTGAGCCACGGCGATGCGGCCGACCGGATCGGGAGCGTCGCGCTCAGCGCCGACGGGAGCCGCCTGCTGACCGCCGGGAGCCGGTCCGCCCGCGTGTGGGACGCGGCCTCGGGAGAGGAGCTGCTGGTCGTGAGGCACAGCGAGGAGGCGTACAAGGCGCCGATCCTCGCTGCGCGCTTCGCGCCGGACGGGATGCACATCGCCACGGGCGGGGTCGACTGCACCGCGCGCGTCTGGGACGTCGCGACGGGCGTGGAGAGCATGCGGGCCGGCGGTCCCCGCACGGTGTGGGACGTCGCGTACGCCCCCGACGGCACATGGCTGGCCGTCGGCCGCGAGGACGGCGCCCGGATCCACGACGCCCGGACCGGCGACGATCTCGTGACGCTCGCCGTGGACGACTCGGTCCACGGGCTGGCCGTCAGCCCCGACGGCCGGCTGCTCGCGGCGAGGACCATCGACCGGGCAGTGATCTTCGAGACCGCGTCGTGGGCGAAGCTCCATGCCTTGCCGGGGATCGGCTTCGGCACCGCCCGTCTCTTCCACAGCGTGGACTTCAGCGCGGACAGCACGCGCATCGCGACGATGTGCGGCTACGTCGGCACCCCGGAGGGCTATGCCGAGGTGTGGTCGGTCGCCACCTGGGCGAAGCTCGCCGGGGTGCGCTGCGGCTTCGGTCCCGCCATCCTCAGCCCGGACGGGACGAGGCTCGCGACACGTGACGCGCGCGAGCCCGGCGTCCTGAAGGTCTGGGGCTTCGAGGGCCTTCCGTAGCGTCGTCCATTTCATGACTGACCCTGGACCGCCATCAAGGATCTGCCGATCGCGATCGAGTCCTCGTCGCTCGAGACGCTCCTGCCGAGCGGCCCGACCGGCATCGAGGACCTCTCGACGACGCAGCTGGTCCTGCGGGGCCGCGGCGAGGAGGGGATCGGCGAGCAGGTCGGGATGGTGAGGACCCAGGAGGGCCTGCGTGGGCTCGGGCTCTCGCTCACCGGGGAGTGGATGACGCTCGCGGACTTCCTCGCTCATCTCGACACGATCGGCATCGTCAACGTCAAGCCCTGCCGGGTCGGGCGCCTCGACGAGCTCAGCCGCCTCTACGCCCACTGCGAGTCCGCGGGCATCCAGATGTACAACGGCGGCATGGGCGAGCTCGGCGTCGGCCGCGGCCAGGCCCAGCTCCTCGCGGCGCTCTTCCACCCCGACGCGCCCAACGACATCGCGCCCTCCGAGTACAACCTCGAAGACCCGCCGGCGGGCCTGCCGGCGAGCCCGCTGGACCCGGCGGCAGGGCGGGGGTTCCGGCGGGGGTGATCGCGGGTCACTACGGAGCACGACCCGGACACCTCGAAGCTGCTGCGGGCGAGGGTGCTGTCGTTCCGGGCGCCGTAGGGGCGGAGCGCCGAAACGGAGCAGCGCGGGGCGGGCAGCGCCGCGACGCCGCACGTACGGAGATCTGCCGACGCGTGGCGTCGCTGATTCGCCCCACCCCCCGGACGACGGAGACGTGTGACGTTCTGGCGACGCGCAGCGTCGTCGGTACGACGCACGGTGGTGCCCGGCGGTCTCGCCCCGGGCGCTGCACCGTGGTGCGTGCGATGAGTCGCGCGCCGGCGGGCGGTCTTACCCGCATGTCCTCGATCACCGCACAGACGCACGCGACGCTCGACGGCGTCATCGACGCTCCGCCCGGTGACGCGCTCGTGCCGTTCATGAGCGACGCGGGTCGGCAGGGAGCGCTCGATCTCGCGCTGACGGCGGACGCGCTGCTGCTGCCGCGCAAGACCTGGCAGGGCCTGGCCCAGGTGTGGCGCGAGCAGACCGGCCCGATGGCCGAGCGGCTCAACGCGATGCCGAAGTACGTCGTGTCCGCGACGCTCAGCTCTGCCGACGAGTGGGACCACACGACGATCGTCGGCTACGAGGAGATCACCGGCCTACGCGCGCGTCAGCAGCTCCTGACCTACGGCTGCGGGCGCCTCGCACGGGATCTGCTGGTCGACGGGCTGCTCGACGTGCTCGTGCTGTCGGTCACGCCCGTCGTGGCGGGCGCGGGCCGGCGGCTGTTCGACGACCCCGGCGATCTCGTCCGACTGCGACTCACCGACAGCACGACCTTCGACACCGGGGCCGTGCGGCTGTTCCTCGAACCCGATCAAGCCTGACGAAGCCATGACCGACCCCATGCGCGACGACGCTCGTCCGACACACGGCGCTGCTCCTTGCACGCCTGGGTCGGTGACGTCGGCGCCGCTCCTGTTTCCCTCGTCCGACGCGGGTCTCGTTACGTTTCGTGCATTCCGGCTGCTTCGAGACGAACGTCGGTCGTGCAAGTGCGCTGAGCCCAGCCGTCCATCCGGTCGTCTGCCCTCGTTCGCAGCGGCGTTTCCCCTCGACCCTCTTTGAGGCCGCCCGTGTCCCACACCACCTGTCACATGTCGATCTCGCTCGACGGCTTCGTCGCCGGCCCGGACCAGAGCGTGGAGCATCCGCTCGGGCAGCGCGGGCATGAGCTCCACCGGTGGCACATGGGCGATCCACGCGCCACCGAGGCGAACGCGACGGCGGCCGCCTGGCTCGGACGTCCACGCGGGGCCTACGTCATGGGCCGCAACATGTTCGGACCGATCCGCGGCCCGTGGACGGAGGACTGGCGCGGCTGGTGGGGCGACGAGCCGCCGTACCACGCACCCGTCTTCGTCCTCACGCACCACGAGCGCGACGCGATCGAGATGGACGGAGGCACGACGTTCCACTTCGTGACGGAAGGTTTCGACGCGGCCTACGCGCAGGCACTCGCGGTCGCAGGCGAACGCGGCGTCGACATCGCGGGCGGGGCCTCGACCGTCCGGCAGGCGCTCGCCGCGGGCGTGGTCGACGAACTCACACTCGACGTCGCTCCCGTCCTCCTCGGCGCCGGCGAGCGGATCTTCGACGGCGTCACCGCACTCGGGATGGAGCCCGTCGAGGCACTCCACTCGCCGCTCGCGACGCACATCCGCTACCGCCGCGTCGCCGCGACCCCTGGCAATGCCGCCTGACGCCGTCCGGCGGCACCGGGGCGACTCGGAGGCACGCGTTCTCCATGGGACGCCTCGGTATCCGCCGAGCGTCGAAGACGACGCCGAGGCCACGCGGAGAGAGAAGGAGGGACCGTGCTCCCACGTGCACGCGATGGGTGGCCGAGGGAGCAAGGTCCACGCGCCCGTCTCCACGCGGAAGGCAACGCGGTACCGACGCTCGCGCAATGCAGAAGCTCAGGTGCGCGGCTCGTAACCAGACGGCGCTCCCGTTCGACCTACCTCCGGCGGTCGGCCGCTCGGCGACGCCACGGGTGGGGAACCGCACGCCCGCTGGCGATTTAGGCGGCGGTCTGGTTGCGCGCCGCGGCCACGAGCGCGTCGACCGCCGCGCGTGCGTGCATCGCGGGGTCGGGCCGGCCCTGGATCGCGGCGCAGACGGTCGCGCCTTCGGCGATGACCATCAGCGAGTCGGCGACATCCTCCGTGAGGCCGGCGGCCTCGCACCTGGTACCGAGCATTCGACGAAATGCCGCCTTGTGCTTGCGGACCTCCTGGGCGATGCGCGGCGAGCTGTGGGCGAACTCGCCCCACGAGTTGATCCACGAGCAGCCGGTGAAGTCCTCGTCGTTGAACCAGACCGATAGGAAGTCGAAGACGCCGAGCAGGCACGCCACGGGGTCGGACTCGTCGCCGAGGTAGGCGACCAGGCGGTCGTGCTGCGTGGCATCGCGACTTTGCAGGCATGCGATCGCGAGGTCCTCTTTGGCCGGAAACAGCTGATACAGCCGCCGCAATGACACGCCCGAAGCGTCGCGGACCTCCTCCATGCGCACCGCCGCGATGCCCCGGGAACAGAACATCGGCTCTGCCGCTCGGATGATCTGTTCGCGCGCCGCGTCGGAGTCCATGGTCAGGACTGTAGACGCCCGGACTTGAGAAGAGAATGATGATTCTCATATAGTTGAGAATGCCCATTCTCAGATGGCCCGGGAGGCCCCGACAATGCCCGCCTACGCCCTATGCAACCTGCGCGAGGTCCACGACCCCGCCAAGCTGGACGAGTACCTGTCCCAGATCGACGCCACGCTCGAGCCCTACGGCGGACGCTTCCTGACCCAGGGCGGCACCATCGATGTCTGGGAGGGTGAGTGGCAGGGCGGCCTGGCGATGCTGGAGTTCGCCGACCGCGAGACGGCCACCGCCTGGTATCGCTCCGACGCCTACTCCGCGATCCGGCCGCTGCGCACCGACAACAGCGACTGCGTCGCCATCGTCAGCGACGGCGTCGCCCCCGGCCACAAGGCCGCTGACGCCGTCGGCACGCACCTGACATGAAGGCCCATCACCTGCGCAACGCCACCTTCGTGCTGGAGGCCGCCGGTCGCCGAGTGCTCATCGACCCGATGCTCGGCGCCAAGGGCACCGTCTCACCCCCCTTCGCCGTCATCCGCCACAAAGCCAGGCGCAACCCGATCATCGACCTGCCCGCCAACGCCGACGACCACCTCGCCGAGCTGGACGCCGCGCTGGTCACCCACTGCCGCCGCGGCCACCATGACCACCTCGACAAGACCGCCCACGCCCTGCTGCGCGAGCGCAACCTGCCCGTCTACTGCCACCAGCTCGACGTCAAGTACCTGCACGAGCAGGGCCTGCGCACCGAACCCATGACCCCGCATCAGCCCCGGGAGTTCCTCGGCGGCACGATCACCGCCTACCACGCCGTCCACGGCTACGGCCTGATCGCCAAAGCCATGGGACCCGGCGTCGGCTACCTCATCGAGCTTCCGGGTGAGCCGACCATCTACGTCTCCGGCGACACTGTCCTCACCAACGAGGTCCGCCGCGTCCTCAACGACCGCAAGCCCGACATCGCCGTCATGGCCGCCGGCAGCGCCAGCATCGACTTCGGTCGCCCCATCCTCATGCCCATGGACGAACTGCTCGAGTTCAGCCGCCTCGCCCCCGGCCGCGTCATCGCCAACCACCTCGAAGCCGTCAACCACTGTCCCACCACCCGCACCGGCCTCGCCGCCGAGCTCACCAAAGCGGGCCTCCGCGACAAGGTCCTCATCCCCGACGACGGACAAACCCTCGACCTCTGAGCAAGAGCACGCAGGCCATTCACGGGCTCGCGCGGCGGGGAGATCCAACAACCACTGCGCGAGCTCGCGACAGCGCATCACCGTCGCCGGCTACCACGAGGCGGACGAGGCGGATGCATCGCAGCGCCGAGGTTCGCGGACTGCCGCTCCCGCGTGTGGGGAGATGCGGCTCAGTGACCGCGCCCCAACTCGTCGGCGCGCCGGTTCTCCTTGCGCGGCACCCACTCGACGCTCCAGGTATCGAACCGGTCCAGCAGCTGCTCGGCCTGAGCCCGCAACCGCTGGAGCTCCGCATGTCTCGTCTTCCACTCGCGGTTGACCTGCTTGACGACGAGCATCGAATCGCCCTTGACGACGACGTGATGCACGCCGTGCTCGAACGCCAGTCGGAGCCCGAGGATCAGCGCGTGCCACTCAGCGGTGTTGTGGGTCCCCTCATCGAATCGCTCTACGTCCTCGTGCACGGAGCCGTCGCTCAACTCGACGGTGCAGGCAGCCGTGACGGGACCGGGACTCTGCCCGCCCCCATCGAAGTGAATGGTCGCCTGTTCGGTCATCTCACCAATATCCTCACCCATGGTCCGGCGCGAACGGCGCGAGTCGTCGACGATGTTCAGAGACGAAGATGGAAGTCGCTCGGCCTCCACTTCTCCTTCCGCCTGAGCGCAGCACTCGTACGCAGACGTTTCCGTGGGAACGCTTGGCCATGCAACCGTCCACGGGTGGCGTCGCTCCTCCCTCCGAGCCGAAGGGGGCGCCGGCCGAGCGCCGCGCGAAGTTCTCGCTCAGCGGGAGCTTTCCGCGGAGCGTCGGCTCGCCTCCTTCGCCGGCCGCTCGCCACGCCGGCCGGCTCCCGCGGCGCCGGCCCCAGGGCGTCGTCGCGCGACCGGAGAAGCTCCCGCTGAGCGGGAAGTTCACCGGTGACATATCGAGGCCCAGTTCCCCTCCCGCGTGACCCCCGGACCGCGGACCTCCGCCTGCAGCGCGTGCGGACAAGCCCAGGGTGACTGGTGCGCGTCGCGCACTTATGCCCGTGGATCCCGATGCCGCGCCCTGCAGCGCGATGCTCAGCGGGGTTCCACCCGCACCGGGCGACGGGGGATTGCGGATGGAGGGAACGGCGCGTGCGGTCAGGATCAGGCGATGACGCGCGACGAGCTGCAGCGGCGCGCCGAGCACCACGCCGCCGAGGCCGAACGACTGCTCGGGAGCCGATGGGGATTCATCAACAACGACATCAAGGCGGGCGCGCACGCGACGCTCGCCGTGTACGACGCCGACGAGGCGGCCAGGTCGGCCGGCTGACGACGGGGGACGCGCTGCGCATGAGGCTGGAAGAGAGCGTCGAGATCGACAGGCCCCTCGATGCGGTCTTCACGTACGTCTCCGACGTGGAGAACTACCCGCACTGGATGGCTCACGTTCTGGACGTGCGCAAGGACGCCTCCGACTCGACGCGAGGGAGCGACGGGTTCATCGTCGCCATCACGTCCGTCGGTCGCCGCTTCGAGACGCCCTACGAGCGGACCGGGCACGCGGCCGGTCGGGGCTATACGGATCACGCCGTGGGCGGACCCATCCCGAACCAGCGCTGGCACTCCACCTTCGAGGAGGTGGCGGGCGGGACGCGCGTCACGCGGACCGTCGAGGTCCATTCCCGTGGCGTGCTCAAGCTGTTGGAGCCGCTTCAGAAGCGGGCCGCCGGGCGCCAGCTGAAGAAGGACCTGCAGACGCTGAAGCAGGTCTTGGAGGCGCGCTAGAAGCATCCGCACGCGCCCGTGGCCCGGCTCGCCCGAATAGCCTTGCGCACTGTGGATCTTCAGCGTCGCATCCTCTCCCGCCACGGGGAGCTCCTGCTCTTCGCGCTGACCCCGCCACGGGCGTCGACGACGCCGGAGCAGGCCCAGGAGATCGCCGACGTCACGCTGGAGCGCCTCGGCCCGCTCGGCATCGACGGTCTGATCCTCTACGACATCGACGACGAGTCCGACCGCAACCCCGGCGAACGGCCGTTCCCGTTCCTGCCGACGATGGACCCGGCCGACTATCTCGACCGACACCTCCAGGCCTGGCGCACCCCGGTCGTCGTCTATCGCGCGACCGCGAAGTACACCGAGCGAGAGCTTCGCGACTGGATGGGCGAGCAGGACACCGCGAAGCGAATGGCTGTCTTCGTCGGCGCTTCCTCGCAGGCCAAGCCCGTGGCGACGACCCTGCGCACGGCCCAGCAGCTCCGCACCGAGGTGAACCCGGACCTGCTCCTCGGCGGCGTCGCCATTCCTGAACGGCACACCCGCAACGGCGCCGAGCACCTTCGCCTGATCGCCAAGCAGGAGGCCGGGTGCTCGTACTTCGTCACCCAGATCGTCTACGACGTCAACGCCGCCAAGAACCTGGTGTCCGACTACGCCCATGAGTGTCGCGACCGCGGCGTCGACGTGGTCCCGATCGTGTTCACCCTGTCGGTGTGCGGCTCGATGAAGACCCTGGAGTTCCTGCGATGGCTCGGGATCGATGTGCCGCGCTGGATCGAGAACGACCTGCGCCATGCCGACGACACGCTCGACGCGTCCGTCGAGCATGCCGAGGCCACCGCGCTCGAGCTGATGTCCTTCTGCCGTCGCCTGGGCGTGCCGTTCGGCATCAGCATCGAATCGGTCTCGATCCGCAAGGTGGAGATCGAGGCGAGCGTGCGACTCGCGGGCCGGCTCGGCCCCGCGCTCTCGCGCTGACCTCGTCCCCACCGACGAGCCGACCACGAGTCGCTTCGACTCGCGTGACGTGGACGCGCGCCCGGCCAGACGTCTCGCTCCTCGTTCAGGCGCCCACGAGGACCCCCGCCTCGAGCCGCGCGTAGCTCGTCTCCATCCCGTCGGTCATGCCGGTGCCCAGGACGGTCGCGCGGACCTCCGCGTCCGGGTAGGTGACGACGATCGACAGGAGCGTCCCGTCCTCGACCGGGGTGAGCGTCATCTCGTTGACGAGGTCGGGGCCGTCCGTGCCGATCATCCGCTCGCTCGTGACGACGCGGAAGGGCGGGGTGGACTCGAGCAGCTCGCCCGTGAAGCCGAAGCGGTCCTCGCCGCCCTCGCGCTCCCACTCGTAGCGGTAGGAGTCGCCGACGGTCGTCGCCACGTCGCAGACCGGCATCGTCCAGCCGTCGGGGCCGAGGAGCCAGCGCCGCAGGAGCGCCGGGTCGTGATGGGCCTCCCACACCTGCTCGACGGTCCCGCGGATGACGCGGCTGATCCGCGCCCGGTCCTCGCCGAGGAGCTGCGCCTCGGTCGGGCGGTCCGCCGCGAACGACGAGAGGTCGGCGACGACGCCGTCGATCTGCCCCATCGCGGAGCGCATGCCCTCCTCCATCCCCATGCCGAGCAGCTGCTCGAGCTCGTCGGCCGAGTTGAAGTGGGTCGTCGTGACGACGCGCGAGCCCGCGGCCGTCTCCTCGAAGGAGTAGACGAGCCGCATCGTCGGCATGTCGGGGTTCGGCGTGCCGTCGGGCTGCGCGAACCCGTCGCGCACCTCGAACGACCGCGGCGGGTCGACCGAGACGAACTCCCAGTAGCCGGCCGAGGACTGGCCGTCGGGCCCGTTCATCACGTAGGCCGAGCGGCCGCCGGGGGCCATGTCGTGGCGGGTGAAGGTCGCAGGCCACTCGGCCGGACCCCAGAACCGCTCGATCTGCCGGGGGTCGGCGTAGGCGTCCCACAGGCGCCGGACCGGGACGGGGAAGTCGGCGACCACCGTCATGGTGAGGGCGACGGGGTCCTTCTCGACGGAGGTGATGGGCATGACGGACCTTTCGGTGGGTGGGGGTCAGTCCTCGGCGAGCAGCGCGTCGAGTCGCTCGACGCGGCCCCGCCAGATGCGCTCGTAGGAGTCGAGCAGGGTCTGCGCCCGCCGGATCGTCGCGGGGTCGGCGAGGACCAGGCGCTCGCGACCACGCGAGCGCTTCGTGACGAGTCCCGCCGCCTCGAGCACGGCGACGTGCTTCTGGACGGCCGCGAACGACATCGCGTAGGCCCCGGCGAGCGCCGACACCGATGCCTCGCCGGCGAGCGTGCGGCGGACGATGTCCCGGCGGGTGGCGTCGGCGAGGGCCCGGAAGATCCGGTCCGCCTCGTCGTCGTCGACGCCGCGATGGGCCTTACCTACAACCATTTGGTTGCATGTTACGCGGCGGGTGCGCCCGCGGTCAAGTGATGCGTGGCGCGACGCGGCTACCCGATCCTCTCGTCGATGCGGACGCGCACGGTGTCCCCCGCCGCCTTGCCGATCGCCCCCCGCAGGGCCGCCCTCACCGGGAGCCGGTGCGTGCCGTCGCCCTGCGCCATGAGCGCTCCGGTGAACGGCTCGCCGTCGATCGTGCCGCGGATCTTCACGAGGCCGCGGGTCCCGAAGAGCTCGGCGGCATCGTCCATCACGACGCACGTCCACGCCCCCGGCGCGTCGCCCTTCTGCAGACGGGCGTCGAACTGTCTCACCATGCGCCCTCAGACTCCTCGCCCGCGGGCGGACTCATCGGCGGCCCGAACCACTTCTCGAGCGCTTCGACGAGTCCGTCGCTCGCCCGGTCCCCGACGCCCACCCACCCCACGTACCCGTCGGGCCGCACGAGGACCGCCCCCGGCGCCTCGACCTCCCCGATGGCCGGCAGCTCCCACGGCCCGTCGCACGTGGCCCGGACGACGCGCACGCGATCGGCCCACCCGCCGACGTCCACGACGCCCGGCGCCCCGAGCCCCACCAGCACCGGCCGCGCCTCGTGCAGCAGCTCGTACATCCGGACCGGCGCGCCCTCGATCACCAGGTCGACGTCCGGCATCCGCCGCCCGAGCAGCGTATGGCCCTCGCCGAGGTCGTAGCGGATGTCGAGCCCGGACTGCATGGCGCCGAACCGCCGGCGCGGCTCGTCGCTGCTCATGAGGTCGACGACGGTCTCGCGCAGCGCGTCGGCGCGGTCGTCGCCGGGACGCATGAGCGCCACCTGGGCCATCGTCGTGCGCAGCACGCGGGCGCCGACCGGGTGGCGCTCGTCGTGGTAGGTGTCGAGCAGCGCGTCGGACGCGACCCCGCGGACGACGAGCCCAAGCTTCCACCCGAGGTTCACCGCGTCCTGCACCCCGGTGTTGAGGCCCTGCCCGCCGACCGGTGAGTGGACGTGGGCGGCGTCCCCGGCGACGAGCACGCGTCCCCGGCGGTAGTGCTCCGCCTGTCGCGTCGTGTCGGTGAAGCGCGAGATCCACGTCGGACGACAGATGCCGAAGTCGGTGCCGTACACCGCCTGGAGCCCGTCGCGCACGTCGCCGAGCGTCGGCTCGGCACTTGCGCCGTTCCCCGCCCCGACCTCCCGCTCGGTGATCATCACCCGCACCGGCCCCTCCTCGGCGAAGACGACCGCGCCGTCGCGGATCTCGTAGTCGACCCGGCCGATGGCGTGCGTGCCCACCTCGTCGCGGCGCATGCCGATCTCCGGCGTCCCGCTCATCTCCGCCTCGGCCAGGATGGCGCTCGTCGTCGCGTCCCACCCCGGGAACGCGATGCCCGCCGCCTTGCGGACCGTGCTGCGACCGCCGTCGCAGCCGACGACGTACTGCGCGCGCAGCGCCCCGCCGTCGGCGAGCGCGACGTCGACCCCGTCGTCGTCCCGGTGGACACCCGTCACCTCACGGCCGCGATGGACGAGGACGCCGAGACGGTCGACCCAGTCGGCGAGCAGCCGCTCGATGTGGTTCTGCCACAGCCCGAGCACATAGGGGTGCCGCGTCGGGAAGTCGCCGATGTCGATCGGCGCCGGCCCGAACTGCACCGCCTGCACGGGCTGCCCCTCGGCGAGGAACGGCCCGGCGATCCCCCGCTGGTCGAGCACCTCGATCGTCCGCGCGTGCAGGCCGCCCGCCCGCGACCCGGCGAGCTCGCGGCTCGCCCGCCGCTCGACGACCGCGACGTCCACCCCCGCGAGCGTCAGCTCGCCCGCGAGCATCATCCCCGTCGGACCGCCTCCGACGACCACCACCGCATGCTCCTCCACGCCCATCTCTGCGCCTCCTCGTCGTGTGCGGCGGAGCAGTATGGGGCACCCCCGGGGGCTTGTTTCAAGCCCCCGGGTGCGGTGTAATCTGGACATGGCGGGGCGCACGAGTGCGCCGCCCGCGCAGCTCCAGCTTCGCGCGCGGCCCGACGGGGTATCGCCGCACACATGACTCCGTCTCACGGCGACGACGCCGTCGACCGGTCCATCGACGTCGCGACGCCCGGCCGCCCGCCGGCCGACGACGTCGCGCACACCGTCCGCATCGCGGCGGCCGGCGACCTGCACTGCCACGAGGAGATGCGCGAGGACACGGCTCGGGCGCTCTGCGACCTCGACGGCCGCGCGGACATGCTCCTGCTCGCCGGCGACCTCACGACCCACGGCGAGCCCGAGCAGGCGCGCGTCCTCGCCGACGCCTGCCGCGACCGGCCGTTCCCGATCTACGCGGTCCTCGGCAACCACGACTGGCACACCGACCGCGTCGAGGAGACGACGGCCGTCCTCGCCGACGGCGGCATCACCATCCTCGAGAAGCAGCACGCCATCTGCCGCCTCGGCGAGACGGAGGTCGGCATCGTCGGGCTCAAGGGCTTCGTCGGCGGCTTCGACGGCCACCGCCTCCCGCACTTCGGCGAGCCGTCGCTGCGCGCGCTCTACGAGGAGACGACCGAGGACGTCGAGGCGCTCGACCGCTGCCTGCAGGCGATCTCGCACTGCCCGGTGCGGATCGCGCTGCTGCACTACGCGCCGATCGCCGCCACCCTCGAAGGCGAGCCGCCCGAGATCTGGAACATGCTCGGCACCGACCGGCTCGCGACCCCGCTCGTCGAGCACCAGCCGCAGCTCGTCCTCCACGGCCACGCGCACGCCGGGCGGTTCGCGGGCTCGCTCGGCGGCATCCCCGTCCACAACGTCTCGGTGCCGGTGATGCAGCGACACTTCTGGATCTTCGAGCTCGCCGGCGTCGACCGCGCGGTGCCCTCCCTGCACTGATGGGCGAGCAGGCGCAGACCCACGCGAGGCTCGCCGAGACGCTGCGGCGGGCGACCGCGGCGCTCCGCGACGGCGGCGTCGCCTTCATGCTCGGCGGCAGCCTCGCCTGCTGGGCGCGCGGCGGCCCGCGCTCGCAGAACGACATCGACCTCGTCGTCCCCGCCGACGAGGTCGACGAGGCGCTCACCGTCCTCGAGGGGATCGGGATGCGCACCGAGCGCCCGCCCGAGGAGTGGCTCGCGAAGGCCTACGACGACGACGTCATGATCGACCTCATCTTCGATCCGACGGGCCTCCCCGGAGTGTCACGCGAGGACATCGAGGCCGCCGAGCACCTCTCGGTCCTCGCGATCGGGATGCCGGTCATGTCGCTCGAGGACGTCCTCGCCGGCAAGCTCCTCGCCCTCAGCGAGCAGCGCCTGGACTACGCCCCGATCGTCGAGGTCGCCCGCGCCCTGCGCGAGCAGATCGACTGGCCCGCGCTCATCGCCCGGACGCGAGAGTCGCCGTACGCGCGGGCGTTCTTCCTGCTGCTGCGCGAGCTCGAGGTGCTGCCCGAGGACGTCGAGATCCTCAGCAGAACCTGAACGTCCGGACCACCGCGATGTCGTTGCGGTCCTTGCCGGGCGCCTCGACGTAGACCTCGATCTCGTCGTCGCGACGGCGGGGCACGCGCACGTGGAACGCCCGGGCGCGGGTGCGACGCCGGACGAGGTCCGGGCCGCGGTCATACCCGATGACCGCGTAGGCGGTGACGAGGGTGCTGCGCTTCGTGTCGCGACCGGCGACGCTGATCCGCAGGCGCACGGACCGGCGCGTGCAGCCCTTCGGCAGGTTGCGCACGAAGATCCGCGGTGGACGCGCGTCGCGGCGGCGCAGGACCTCGAGCGAGTCGGTCGTGAGCCAGCGCTCGGTCGGCGAGACGTGCAGGTACCGCAGAGGGAAGTCGCCGTCGGCGACCCCGAGGCTCGTGTCGCGCCCGGCGTCGCCGTCCTTGTCGCGCAGGCCGCCCGTGTCGGGGTCGCGGGCCCACGTGCGGATGAACGCGCCGTCGCGTGGCGCCTCGCTCACCGTCTCGTAGCGCGTCGAGTAGACCTGGAGGCCGTCGGCGGAGACGGCGATCGGCGCCCCGAGGGTCGGGCAGCGCCGCGCCGACGTGCACGGGAGCCGCGTCAGCTCACCGGTGTCCCGGTCGCGGCGGACGAGGAGGCCGTCCTCGTCCTCCTCGTCGACGAGGAGGCGGTTGCGCGCGCTCGTGAGGTAGAGGCCCCGCCCGTCGGCGGGCAGCGCCGCCTCGACGGGCACGCAGTCCTCGAAGTCGAGGTCGCCCGGGCCGTCCTCGGCGCGGCAGGCGCGCGGGACCGTGAGCGCCGGCGTCGCCTCGACCAGCCGCCCGTCGCCGGTGAAGCGCGCGTGGAGGACGACGAGCGTGCCGGTCATCGCGCTCGCGGCGTAGACGTCGCGGCCGTCGCGCGAGGCGACGAGGGCCTGCCCCGACCAGCCGGGCGTGAGGCCGGTGACGCAACCGGGGGACGGGAGGTCCGAGAGGCAGGCGCCGAGCGCCGACGAGGGCGCGAGCGACCCGTCGGCGAGGGCGCCGAGCGCGACGAGGCGTCCCCCCGCCATCGCGACCGCGCGCCCGGCGGTCGGCTGGACGAGCGTCGTCGCCGGCCCCGGCCCGCCGCAGCCGGCCGGTCCGGTCGGCAGGCAGCCGCCGCCCGGCAGCGGCGCGAGCGCCCCGCTGTCGGGATCCCGCGCGAGCGTGACGACGCCCTCGCCGACGACGTGGACGGCGCGGCCGTCCGGGGCCGCGACGAGGTGCGTGATGTTCCGCGGCATCGGCGGCAGCGCCTGGCAGCCCTCGGCCGCCGGCAGCGCGAGGCAGCCGCGCTCCCCGGAGAGGCGCGTCAGCCGCCCCGTCCTCGACGACTGCCGGGTGACGACGACGCGGACGCGGGCCGAGGTCTCGTCGCTCGCGCGGACCGCGATGACGTCGCGGCCGTCGGGCGAGTAGGCGACGGCGTCGGGGCGGCCCTCGCCGAGCCCCTTCGGCTCGTAGAAGTCGGTCCAGAACGTCGTCCCCAGCCACTCCGGCTGGCTCTCGGCGGACGCCGGCGCGGCGGCCGCGAGAGCCGCGAGCGCGGCGCCGGCGACGGCGGCGGCGAGAGACCTCCTGCACATGGCCGCACTCTGCACTCCGTAGGCCACCGAGGCAAGTCGCGCGAGACCGATCTGCGACGCCCGCTGCGTCCAGCGCGCGCTGGACGCCCCTGAAGATCCCGCGCCCGCGTCCGACGATCGGAACGATGAAGGCTGCAACCGCCATCGGCGTCGTCGTCGCGATCGTGTCGCTCGTGATCGGCGGCATCATGAAGGGGACCTCGCCGGCGCAGCTCATCAACCCGGCGGCCTTCGTGATCATCGTGCCGACCGTCGCGGGGTGCACGCTCGCCGCCGTCGGGATGGAGCGCTTCAAGCTCATCCCGACCCTCTACAAGACCGCGTTCTCTCCGCCCGACCTCGACCTCGCGGGTTCGGTCCGGCGGCTCACCGGCTTCGCGGAGCGCGCCCGCAAGGACGGCCTCCTCGCGCTCGAGGACGAGATCGAGACGATCGAGGACGAGTTCACCCGCAAGGGCATGCAGCTCGTCGTCGACGGCACCGACCCCGAGCTCCTCCAGGAGATCCTCGAGGCCGACACCGAGGCGATGCACGCCCGCCACAAGGCCAACGCGAACGTCTTCATGAAGGCGGGCGCCTTCGCGCCGACGATCGGCGTCATGGGCACGGTCGTCGGCCTCGTCTACGTCCTGGGCAACCTCTCGGCGCCGGAGACCCTCGGGCCCTCGATCGCGACCGCGTTCATCGCGACGCTCTACGGCATCGCGACCGCGAACCTCATCTTCCTGCCGGTCGGGTCGCGGCTCACGGCCCTCAGCGGCGAGGAGGTCCACGCCCGCCAGCTCGTCCTCGAGGGGATCATGGCGATCCAGGCCGGCGACAACCCCAGGATCGTGCAGGAGAAGCTCCTCAGCTTCGTCGCGCCCGCCGAGCGCGCCGCGGTCATGGAGGAGGACAAGCGCCCGTCGCTCACCGCCGTCGACGGCGGCGCCGCGGCCGAGGCGGCCTAGGAGCCGCCCGCCATGGCCCGCTCGCGCCGCCGCAAGGGCGGTCACGACGACCACCAGGAGCACTTCGACGAGTCGTGGCTCGTCACCTACGCCGACATGATGACGCTGCTCGTGGCGCTCTTCATGGTGCTGTTCTCGATCAGCTCGGTGAACGTGAGCAAGTTCGAGGGCCTGCAGCGCTCGCTGTCCGAGGCGTTCAGCGGCAAGGTCTTCCCCGGCGGGGAGGGCATCCGGCAGGAGGGCGGCGGACCGCCCGACGTCGACGAGGCGATCGCGCCGCCGCTCGAGCCGTCCCAGGCGGCCGGCGACGCGGCGAGCGGCAAGGAACGCGCCGCGCAGGGCCGCAAGGAGCAGAAGGACTTCGAGAAGCTCAAGGAGGCGATCGACGCGGCCGTCTCCGAGCAGGGCCTCGGCGGCAAGGTCCGCACCGAGATCTCCGACGACGGTCTCGAGGTGCGCATCCTCACGGACGACCTCCTCTTCGACTCGGGCAGCGCGACGGTGAAGCCGAAGGGCGCCGAGCTCGTCGAGACGATCGGCGGCGTCCTCAAGGTCCAGCGCGACCACGCCGTCCTCGTCGAGGGCCACACCGACGACATCCCTATCTCGACGGTGCAGTTCCCGACGAACTGGGAGCTGAGCACCGCCCGCGCCACGGGCGTCGTCCGCGTCCTCGTCCGCGGCGGCATGGCCGCGAAGCGGCTGACCGCGCAGGGACGCGCCGCCGTGGACCCCGTCGCCTCGAACGACAGCGCGGGCGGCAGGACGCTCAACCGGCGCGTCGAGATCCTCGTGCCCCGGCGCTTCCCGCCGAACGGTGAAGCGGCGCGCTCGGGAACTGAATCTGGCGGCGCGGATGCCGATGAGACGGTTGAGACCGACGACGGCGAGATCCCGTCGATCCATCCCGAGGAACCCTCGATCCGACCCGACGCCACGGAGGCACCGGTGCCGTGAAGAACCAGCTGAAGTTCATCGTCCCCCTTCTCCTCGTCCTCGTCGGCGGGGGCTACAAGTTCGCGCTCGCGAAGCCTGCCGAGGACGGGCCGCCGCCGAAGATCGAGGGCGAGGTCTACGTGCTCCCGAAGGAGTTCCTCGTCAACCTCGACAGCGGTCAGTACGCGCGACTCGGCGTGGCGCTCGTCTTCGAGCACGGGTTCCACGCGGCGCCGGAGGCAGGCGGCCACAGCGCTCCGCCGAAGCCCCCCGAGGGCTTCGGGCTCCTTCCCCAGGAGCCGGTGGTCCGCGCGATCGTCACCGACGAGCTCACCGGGGCGAAGGCGAAGGACCTCACCTCCTCGAAGGGTCGCGAGAAGATGAAGGAGCACATCCTCGAGCGTCTTCACAAGGAGTCCGACGTCGAGGTCGAGGACGTCCTGTTCACGGACATCGCGGTGCAGTGAGGAGCAGAAGATGAGCGACGACGTCCAGTTCGAGCCCCTCGACGGCACCCCCGTCCCCCCCGAGCCGGTCCCCGCGGCCGCGATCCCGGGCGACCTCGAGCGACTCACCGACGTCCTCGTCGAGCTCACCGTCGAGGTGGGCCGGACGCGGATGACGCTCGGCGAGGCGCTGAGCCTCGGTCCCGGGTCCGTCGTCACCGTCGACCGGCTCGCCGACAAGCCGGTCGACCTCCTCTGCAACGGCCGGCCGGTCGCACGCGGCGAGGTCGTCGTCATCGACGAGGAGTTCGGCCTGCGGATCACCGAGGTCATCGGCGCCGAGCGCTCGACCGAGGCCGAGCATCCCGCATCGCCCGACGGGCCGCCCGCGGTCGAGCCGGGCCCGGACGCGCCTGGGGAGCTCCCCGAGGCGGCCTGACGCCGCGGCGGCTGCGGGTTTCCGCGGAGGCGGGGCGGGACTCCACCGTCCGAGGTCTGCGGCGCCGGGCGGGTCCCCGTACCGGCCCGCGGCGCGACGCTGCGGGCGTGCGACTGCTGACGCGACCCGACGGCCCCGCCGCGACCTCCCCGGACGGGCAGGCCGCCGCCTCCCGCGCCCCGGTGGCCGCCGACCCGCGGTGGCCGCTCGACCGCCGCACGGCACCCGCCGTCGTCGTCCTCGCCGCGTGGGCGTGGGGGATCACCGCCGGCCTGTGGACCCCGCGCGGGCCGCTCTCGGCCTTCGAGGCGATCACCGCGATGGGCGTGGGCCTCGCGCTCGGGGGTCTCGCCGGCGTGCTCCTGCGCTCGCGCTGGGCGATGCTCGTCGCCCCTGTCGCGTTCATCGTCGCCTTCGAGCTCGCGCGGTCCGGGGCGGACGGCCCCACGGTCGACGGGATCCACCTGAGCACCTACGGACTCGTCGCGCTCGGGTCCGGTCGCGGCGTCCATGGTCTCGTCGCCCTCGTCCCGATGGCGCTCGGCGCCGTGCTCGGGGCGGCGTGGGTGCGCCGAGCCGGCGCCGCGACGCTCGCGGAAGTCCGCGGGCGCGCCCGCGCGGCGCTGATCGCGCGCCGGACCGCGACGGCCCTCGTCGCCGTCGGGCTCGTCTTCCTCGCCAACGCGATCGCCCGGCCGGCGAGCACCGACCCCATCCTCGGCCCCGACGGCGAGCCGCTGCCGGGCAGCGTCGCCGAGCTCACCGAGGTCGAGGTCGACGGGCGCGATCTCGCGCTCATGATCCGCGGGCGGAGCGTCGAGAACCCGGTCCTGCTCTTCCTCGCCGGCGGCCCGGGCGGCAGCGAGCTCGGGGCGATGCGCCGGCACCTCGAGGCGCTCGAGGAGGACTTCGTCGTCGTCACCTGGGATCAACGCGGAACCGGCAAGTCCTACGGCGAGCTCGACGCGGCCGAGACGCTCAGCCTCGACGGAGCCGTCCGTGACACGGTCGCCGTCGCCGACCACCTCCGGGGGCGGTTCGGCGATGATCGCATCCACCTCGTGGGCCAGTCCTACGGGTCGCTCGTCGGGGTGCTCGCCGCCCGGGACGCGCCCGACCGCTTCGAGGCGTTCATCGGCACGGGGCAGATGGTGAGCCCGACCGCGACCGACAGGCTCTTCTACGCGGACACGCTGGACTGGGCGCGTCGCACCGGTGAGGACGGCATCGTCGACGAGCTCACCGAGCTCGGTCCGCCCCCGTACGAGCGGATCCTCGACTACGAGCCCGCCCTCGCCCACGAGCACGACGTGTACCCGTACGACCGCACCGGCGCCTCCGAGGGAGAGGGCGGGTTCTCCGAGAACCTCTTCGTGGAGGAGTACACGCTCCTCGAGTCGCTCCACGCGATGGGCGCCTTCCTCGACGTCTTCGCCGCCCTCTACCCCGACCTGCGCGAGGTGGACCTGCGCGACGACGCGCCGTCGCTCGCGATCCCCGTCTACCTCGTGCAGGGTCGCCACGAGGCCCGCGGCCGGGCCGTGCCGGCGGACGACTGGTACGGGAGCCTCGACGCGCCGGTGAAGCAGCGCGTCGTCCTCGACGGCGCGGGGCACCGGCCGCTGTGGGAGCGCCCCGGCGCCTTCGTCGCGGCGATGCGCGAGGTCGTGCTCGGGCGCTGAGGGCTCGGGTTCAGGCCGCGCGGCGGACCGGCGTCGCGGCGACGCCGAGACGGTCGAGCACGCCGCCGAGCCGGGCGGTCACGGAGCGCTCCGCGGTCTCGAGGACCTCGCGGCTCCGTGAGCGGTCCATCGGGTTGAGACCCATCGCGCGGATGTCGTCGGCGCCGGCCGAGATCGTCGCGACGCGCGCCCCGGCGGCCCGCAGGCGGCGGACCTCGCGCGCGCCGTGCGCCGCCGCGGCGGCGCGCACGGCGCCGAAGACGGCGATGTCCGCGAGCGGGCCGCGCTCCCGCGTCGCGAACGGCGAGAGGACGACGACGATGTCGCAGCCGGCGCCGACGAGCTCGCCGGCGTTCGCGAACGAGTGGACGCCCCCGTCGACGTAGCGGCGCTCGCCGATCTGCACCGGGCGGTAGTAGCCCGGGACGGCGCACGACGCGACGACCGCGTCGGCGAGCGGGGCCCGCGGGGCGCCGGGCCGGCCGAAGGTGACGAGCTCGCCGCTGCGCATGTCGCAGGCGTGGAGCCACAGCTCGGTCCGCGTCGGCCAGCCGTCGCGGCACGCCTCGTGCGTGAGGCCGCGGATCTCGTCGGCGGACCGCAGGCCGCGCGGGACGAGCCCCGACAGCGAGACGAGCCGCCGTCGCACGTCGCGCGCGAGCAGGCCCTCGGCGACGAGGCCGAGAGAGGCGGGGAGCGGCACCGCGCGACCCTCCCGGCTCCGGTCGCGCGTCGCGGCGGCGATCGCGGCGTCGAGCGCCTCGGGCTCCTCGGCGTAGCGCAGGAGCCCGGCCGGGTCGTGGCCGGCGGCGAGGACGGTCCCCGCGATCGCGCCGGCCGACGTGCCGCTCACGATGTCGGCGCGCGCGGGGTCCCAGCCCGTGCGCGCGTGGATCGCACGCAGGGCGCCCGCGAGCCACGCGATGCCGGTGATGCCGCCCGCGCCGAGGACGATCCCGACCTTCGGTCGGGCGGGGAGGGGCGCGGGTCCGGTCACGGGGCGAGGTAGCCCCGCGCCGGACGCGCGGTTACCCGCCGGTCCCCGGTCGGGGGGGGGGGCTCTCAGCGGCGCCCGGCCCCGGCGCAGTCCCGGTCGAGGCGGTCGGCGTGCCGGGGCGAGATGACGTCGCGGCCCGGGCCGCAGACGAGCTCGTCGTCCTCGCGGTCGGCGCCCGGCCGCAGGCGGTCGTCGTCGATCCCGCCCGAGAGATGGTCCTCGCCGTCGCCGCCGGAGAGGTGGTCGTCGCCCTGGCTCCCGAAGAGGCGGTCGTCGCCTTCGCTGCCGAACACGCGGTCGTCGCCGTTCTGGCCGCTCGCGCGGTCGTCGTCCTCCTGGCCGGAGAGCCGGTCGTTCCCGTCGCCGCCCTGGAGGTCGTCGTCGTCCTCGTCGCCCTGGAGGTCGTCGTCGTCCTCGTCGCCCTGGAGGTCGTCGTCGCCGTCGCCGCCGAGGAGCGTGTCCTCGCCCGCGCCGCCGCCGAGCTCGTCGCTGCCGTCGTCGCCGCGGAGCTTGTCGCTGCCGGCGTCGCCGTAGATCGTGTCGTCCCCCTGATTGCCGCCGACGAGGTCGTCGCCGTCGCCACCGCCGATGAGGTCGTCGCCCGGCCCGCCGCTGATCACGTCGCTGCCGGTGAGACCGGCGATCGTGTCGTTCCCGGGCCCGCCGACGATGCGGTCGTCGCCGGGCGTGCCGACGATGAAGAAGCCGCCGCCGGGCAGCGGGGCGCAGGTGACGCCGACGGAGTTGCCGGGCGGGCAGGACGTCGTCGGCGGCGAGGAGACGGCGAGCGGCGCCGGTGGCGTCGGCGCGGGGGGCGCCGCGAGGACCTGCACGGCGGCGCTCACCGCCTGCGTCGCGCCGGCGAGGTTCGTCGAGGTGACCCGGCAGCGGTGGGGGCCGGCGGCGGTCGGGACGTACGTCGCGCCGGTCGCGCCCGGGATCGGCGTGCCGTCGCGCTCCCACGCGTACGTGAGGGAGCCGGGGGGACGGTGCACGAAGCCCTCGGGCGAGTCGGGGGCCCATGAGCCCGCCGAGCAGCTCAGCGTCTGCCCCTCGACCGGCGCCCCGGAGATGACCGGCGGGGCGGTGCTCACGGGTTCGCGCAGCAGCGTGATCTGCCCCACGAAGTCCTGGTTCGAGGCGACGTCGGTGACGGGTCCCGCTCCGTCAGCGGGTGCGCGGCGAATCGTGTCGTCCGTGAACGGCTCGGACCAGAACAGCTCGTCGGTGGCCGGGTCGTAGGCGAGGGCGTAGGCGTTGCGGGCGATCGCGGTCGTCACGGGACCCGAGCCGTCGAGCGGAGCGGTGAGGATCGTGTCCGTCCCCTGGTCGGACCAGAAGAGGCGCCCGCCCGCGCGGTCCACCGCGATCCGGGCGGGAGAGCCTGCGTACAGCAGCGCAGCCGGGCCGCCGCCGACGCCGGTCGTCCGGACGCCTCCCGCGGCGAGGTAGAAGCGGCCGGCCGTCGCGTCGAGCGTCACCCCGCGGGGCGTGTCGGGAGAGGTCGCGAAGATCGACGGCGCTCCTCCCCCGAGCGGGGCCGCGCCGAAGGAGCCGGTGAGAGCCTCGGCCCAGACCACGCGGTCGCGGGGCGCATCGACGGCGAGGCCCTGCGGACCGCCGCCCGTGGCCGTGAGGACCGTCGGCGTGCCGCCTCCGCCGAGCGGGGCCGTGAGCACGACGTCCGACAAGGCGTCGTCCCAGACGAGCCGCTCCCGCGCGATGTCGATGTCGAGCCCCCACGGAGAGCCCAGGCCGCCGTAGAGGTCGGTGACCGCGCCGCTGTCGAGATCGATCGACCGGACGATCCCGCCGAAAGCGAGCTCGGAGGCGTAGAGCCGGTCGTCGGACTGCGCGACGGGCGCGGTGACGCCGAAGGCGATGACGACGGCGATGACGGCAGCGACGGGCGTGCGCACCGGGGCTCCCTTCCCACGATGGGTGACGCAGTTCGCGCAAGCCTAGCCGCGTCGCGCGCTTCCGGGGGATTCTCTCGCTCAACTCCGCGAGCGCGGTGCCGATCACCGGACGGACCGGGAGTCATCCCTCCCTCCGTCCCCCGGTCGACATCCCTCCACCGATGCTCTTCACGACCCGTGTCCGGGCCGTCGTCCTCGCGATGGTCCCGTTCGCCCTCGCCCTGCTCACGCTCGGGCCCGTCGTCGCGTTCGCGGCTCCGGGAGACCCGGCGAAGGGCGAGGACGTGCCGCTCGACCTCCCGGTCGAGAACGGGCCGACGCAGCTCGACACCGTCGGCAGCGGCGGGGGCGGGCTCGTCCGCACGATCGTCGGCCTCGCGATCGTCATCGGCGTCATCTACGGCCTCTCGTGGGTGCTGCGGCAGATGAAGTCCGCCAAGGAGGAGCGCACGACCGGGACGGGCCTGCGCCCGGCGGCGACGATCGCGCTCGGCCCGAACCGCTCGCTCCATCTCGTCCACGCCGGCCGCGAGCTCGTGCTCGTCGGCGTCGCCGAGCACGGCGTCACGCCGATCCGCACGTACTCCGAGGAGGAGGCGCGCGAGCTCGGCCTCATCGACGACGAGGACGACGACGCGACGCCGCCCACCCGCGGCGGGCTGTTCGGCGGCGCCGGTCTCACGGCCGGCGGGGGCTCCGGCACGACGCGCGGTCAGCAGGTCATCGAGGCGCTGCGGCGCAGGACGGTCCGGTGATGACGGAGGACGGGTCGGGGACCGTCCAGCTCCTCCTGCTCGTCGGAGCGATCACGCTCGTCCCGGCGCTGCTCTTCACCGTCACCGGGTTCACCCGGATCCTCATCGTCCTCGGCTTCATCCGGACCGGTCTCGGCACGCCGACCGCGCCGCCGAACCAGGTTCTCGTCGGGATCGCCCTCTTCCTCACGCTCTTCGTCATGGCGCCGACGTTCTCCCAGATCAAGGAGGACGCGATCGACCCGCTCACGGAGAACCGCATCAGCCAGTCGGAGGCGTTCGAGCGCGGTCAGCAGCCGCTGCGCGAGTTCATGTTCCAGCAGACGCGGACGAACGACCTCGCGCTCTTCGTGAAGCTCGCGGACATGGACCGGCCCGAGACGCGGGCCGACGTCCCCACCCACGTCCTCATCCCCGCGTTCATCATCAGCGAGCTGAAGACGGCGTTCCAGATCGGCTTCCTCATCTTCCTGCCGTTCCTCGTCATCGACCTCGTCGTCAGCGCGACGCTCATGTCGATGGGCATGATCATGCTGCCACCGGTCTTCATCAGCCTGCCGTTCAAGATCCTGCTCTTCGTCCTCGTCGACGGCTGGCACCTCATCACCCAATCGCTCGTCCAGAGCTTCCTCTGAGGGGGACCGCGTGGATCAGGACGTCATCGTCAGCCTCTCGACGCAGGCGCTGGAGCTCACGCTGAAGATCGCGCTCCCGCTGCTCCTCGTCGGGCTCCTCGCGGGCCTCGTCGTCTCCGTCTTCCAGGCGGTGACGCAGATCCAGGAGCAGACGCTCTCCTTCATCCCGAAGATCCTCGCGATGGCGGCGGTGATGGTCATCGCCGGCCCGTGGATGCTCAACCAGCTCCTCGTCTACACCTCCGAGCTGTGGGGCCAGATCCCCGCGCTCACCGGCGCCTGAGCCTGGCCCCGCGGGAGCACGGATGGCGCCCCTCGAGGACCTCACCGTCGAGCAGCTCATCGCCGAGATCGGCCAGCAGCAGGTCGTCGCCTTCTTCCTCGTCCTCGCCCGCGTCTCGCCGCTCTTCCTCCTCGCGCCGCTCTTCAGCTCGCAGAACGTCCCCGCGCGCGTGCGCGGCATCGTCGCCGTCGCCCTCGCGATCGGCCTCGCGCCCGTCATCGGCAGCACCGCCGACATCTCGCTCGACGCCTGGAACCTCGGCGGCCTGATCGGCAAGGAGATCCTCGTCGGGGCCGGCTTCGCGTTCGCGCTCGCGGCGTTCTTCGCGGCGCTCCAGGTCGCCGGGGCGTTCCTCGACACGCTCATCGGCTTCGCCTACGGCGGTCTCATCGACCCGGTCACCGGCAACCAGTCGTCGGTGCTCGCGCGGATCTACGCGCTCGTCGGCGTCCTCGTCTTCATCGCGATCGGGGGCGACGCGTGGGTCATCCAGGGCATCGCGAAGACCTACGAGCTCGTGCCGATCGACGGATACCCGAGCCTCCCCGCCCTCGTCGCCGGCGCCGACCGCGTGTTCGTCGGGATCTTCTCGGCGGCGATCCAGGTCGCCGGGCCCGTCGTCCTCGCGCTCATCCTCACCGACGCGGCCTTCGGCGTCGTCTCGCGCGTCGTCCCGCAGCTCAACGTCTTCGCCGTCGGCTTCCCGGCGAAGGTCGTCGTCGGGCTCATCCTCTTCGGCGTCTCCCTGCCGTTCGTCGTCTCGTGGTTCGGCGACGAGCTGCAGGCGTCGGTCGCCGCGGCCCTGCGGACCCTGCAGCTCGAGGGGGGGTGAGACGTGGCGAAGAGCGGCGGCGACAAGACCGAGAAGGCGACACCGAAGAAGCGCCAGGAGGCCCGCGAGAAGGGCCAGGTCGCGAAGTCGACGGATCTCTCGGGCGCGCTCATCCTCCTCGCGGGCGTCCTCGCCCTCGGGGCGGCGGGCCCCGGGATCGTCGATCGCATGGCCGACGTGATGCGCACGTCGCTCACGAGCATCACGCGCTTCGAGGAGGTCGACCGGGAGGGCGTCGGGTCGATCGTGCTCGACGCCGGGGCCGCGGCCCTGCTCAGCGTGGCGCCGATCGCGCTCGCCTGCGGGGTCACCGCGTTCTTCGTCGGGATCATCCAGGTCGGCCCGCAGCCGATGCCGAAGGCCATCAAGCCCGATCCCAAGCGGATGAACCCGATGCAGGGCTTCAAGAACATCTTCGGGCCCAACGCGGTCTTCGAGGGCTTCAAGTCGATCTCGAAGGTCGCGATCGTCGGGGCCATCGTCATGGCCGCCGTCGCGCCGAAGCTCACCGAGCTCGGGGCGCTCGTGGGGATCGAGCCCATCCAGCTCGCGACCGCGCTGTCCGGCGAGGTCAAGGCGATCGCGCTGCGGGCCGGCGCCGCCTACCTGCTCATCGGCTTCGTCGACCTCGCGTGGCGCCGCTACCAGCACGAGAAGCAGCTGAAGATGGACAAGCAGGAGGTCAAGGAGGAGCAGAAGGGCCAGGCGCTCCCCGCCGAGGTCCGCTCGCAGATCCGGCGCCGCCAGATCGAGGCGTCCCGGTCGCGCATGATGGGCGCGGTGCCCGACGCGGACGTCGTCCTCACGAACCCCACGCACTACTCGGTCGCGCTGAAGTACCACCCCGGGCTCGCCGCGCCGGAGGTCGTCGCGAAGGGCCAGAACCTCGTCGCCCTCCGCATCCGCGAGATCGCGGCCGAGAACGACGTCCCGGTCGTGCCGAACCCGCCGCTCGCCCGCGCCCTGTACTCGGGCGTCGAGATCGGCCAGCAGATCCCGGAGGAGTTCTACGCCGCGGTGGCCGAGGTGCTGGCGTACGTGTATCGCACCGCCCAGCGCCGGCCGGTCCCGGCCTGAGTCCGGGAGCCCCGACGCCGCCCGCGACCACGGCGCGCGCCGTCAGCGCAGCAGGCGGTCGAGCGCCAGCCGGAAGCCGTCGAGCAGCGGCGAGGTGAGCGCGTCGTCGGGGCCGAGGTTCCGCTCCCCGTCGCCGGTGATGACCGTCGCGCACGGGCCCGCAGGGTCGACGAGCCACAGCTCGCTCGCACCGTGAGCGAGGTAGCGAGCGCGCTTCGTGGTGCGGTCGTACCGCGTCGTCGCCGGGGAGAGGACCTCGACGACGAGGTCCGCGACCGGCAGGGGCAGCGGAGTGTCGATCGTCACCCCGCGCGCGGGCGCGTACCACGCGACGTCGGGGCGGAAGACCGTGTCGATCCCGGCATCGGTGTCGAGATCGATGACGACGGTGCCGCCCTCGTCGCCGCGGGCGTCGCTCCACGCGAGGAGGGACGACGCGATTCGCAGGACGACGGCCTGGTGCGGGAGTCCCGCCGAGTTCATCGTGACGAGCTCACCGTCGAGCAGCTCGAAGCGCAGGCCCGGCGGCGCCTCGTCGAGCGCGACGAACTCCGCGGTGTTGAAGCGTGCGGCGACGTGCATGGGGAAGGTCATCGTAGGTCGGCTCCCGAGGGGTGTCCACACCTCCATGAGGGCGCGCCCGGCGAGTCTCGTCCCCTCAACATCCGTCCGCCGATGCCGATGTAGAGGCAGACCGGGGCGGTCCCCCTCCAACCGCCCGGGCGACCCGTTGGCATTCCTCCTCCAGCGCATCACGAAGTACTCCGACCTCGTCGCCGCCGGCGTCGTGGTCCTCGTCGTGGTCATGATGATCGTGCCGCTGCCCCAGGCGGTCCTCGATCTCGCGATCACGCTGAACATCTCGATGGCGCTCGCCATCGTCGTCGCGACGCTCTACATCCCGCGCGCGCTCGACTTCGCGGCGTTCCCGTCGCTCCTCCTCCTCACGACGCTCTTCCGCCTCGCGATCAACGTGAGCGTCACCCGCATGATCCTCCTCGAGGGGGACGGCGGCGAGGTGGTCGAGGCGTTCGGCACGTTCGTCGTCGGCGGCAACGTCGTCGTCGGCCTCGTCATCTTCCTCGTGCTCGTCGTCATCCAGTTCGTCGTCGTGACGAACGGCGCCGGCCGCGTCGCCGAGGTCGGCGCGCGGTTCACGCTCGACGCGATGCCCGGCAAGCAGATGGCGATCGACGCCGACCTCAACGCCGGCCTCATCACCGAGGAGGACGCGAAGCGCCGCCGCGACGACATCTCGAAGGAGGCGGACTTCTACGGGTCGATGGACGGCGCCTCGAAGTTCGTCAAGGGCGACGCGATCGCCGCCGTCCTCATCACGCTCATCAACCTCGTGGGCGGCATCGTCGTCGGCGTCGTCCAGCTCGGGATGCCGTTCGGCGAGGCCGCCCAGCACTTCTCGCTCCTCACGGTCGGTGACGGCCTCGCCGCCCAGATCCCCGCGCTCCTCATCTCGGTGGCCACGGGCATCATCGTCACGCGCGCCGCCTCGGACCACGACCTCGGCACCGACATCGCCGGGCAGCTCACCGCGCAGTCGAAGGCGCCGATGGTCGCCGGCGCGGTCATCTGCTCGTTCGCGCTCGTCCCAGGTCTCCCGAAGATCCCGTTCCTCGTCATCGGCTCGGTCTTCTTCTTCGCCGGCCGCGCGCTCATGAAGTCCGACGGCGTGAAGGCCGAGGAGGAGGCGCGCGCCGCGACCGAGCAGGCCGCGCTCGAGGCGTCCGCACAGGCGAGCCCGCGCGACCAGGCGCTCGACGCGATCGGCATCGACGCCCTCGAGCTCTGCATCGGCTTCGGCCTCGTCCCGCTCGTGAGCAGCGAGGCGGGGTCGGGCGGCGCCCTCCTCCAGCGCGTCGGCGCGGTCCGCCGGCAGATCGCCTCGGAGGTCGGGACGATCATCCCGTCGGTCCGCATCCACGACGAGGTCGGCCTCGCCTCGCACGAGTACGTCATGAAGGTGCGCGGCTCGGTCGTCGGCCGCGGTCGCATCACGCCCGGCCACCAGCTCGCCCTCGACCCTGGCGACGCCGTCGGCACCGTCGACGGCATCAAGACGACGGAGCCCGCCTTCGGCCTCCCCGCGGTGTGGATCCCCGACGCGGCACGCGCCGAGGCCGAGGCGCTCGGCTACACGGTCGTCGATGCCGAGTCGGTCATCGTCACGCACCTCACCGAGACGATCCGCCGCCACGTCGCCGAGCTCCTCACGCGACAGGACACGCGCGCGCTCCTCGATCGGCTCAAGGAGTCGAACGCCGCGGTCGTCGACGAGGTCGTCCCCGAGCTCCTGTCGGTCGGCGAGGTCCAGCGCGTCCTCCAGGCGCTGCTGCGCGAAGGCGTGTCCATCCGCGACCTCGGCGCGATCCTCGAGGCGGCGGGCGACCGCTCGCGGCTCACCCGCGACCCGGACCTCCTCGCCGAGTACGCCCGCCAGGCGCTCGGCCGCACGATCGTCGCCCCCTACCTCGACGAGGAGCAGCGGCTGCGCGCGATCGCGCTCGACCCCATGCTCGAGCAGGAGGTCTCGGAGGCGATCGCGCAGACCGCCGACGGCGAGTACCTCGCGATGGACCCCAACCGGGCGGCCGATCTCGTCGCCCGGCTCGGAGATCAGGTGGAGGCGGCGGTCGCCCGGGGCCGCAAGCCCGTCCTCCTCTGCAGCTCGCGCGTGCGCCGCCACCTGCGGCGGCTCAGCGAGCAGGCGCTGCCGCAGCTGTCGGTGTGCGCGTACAACGAGATCGCACCCGGGATCAGCGTCGAGACGATCGGAGTGGTGAGCGCATGAGCGCGAACGGAGTGAAGACCTACAGGGGGCGCGGGCTCGACGAGCTCCTCCCGAAGATCCGCGCGGAGCTCGGGGAGGACGCCGTCATCCTCGCCCAGCGCGAGGACGCCGAGGGCGGCGTCGGCGGCTTCTTCGCCCGCCGGATGATCGAGGTCGACGCCCGGCCCGCGGCGTCGCGGATCGACGTCCAGGCGGACGAGCCGGCGCTGCCGGGCGACACGGAGACGTGGGCCGAGCCGGAGAGCTGGGCCGAGCCCGAGCCGCCGGCGGAGCCGGAGCTGTGGGCCGGCCGCCCCCTCCCCGCCGAACAGGATTCCTCCGTCCACATGGCCGCGGAGGAATCCGGTTCGACGGTTGAGCGCGGGGCCGCCGCCGACAGCTTCGAGGAGCACCTGCGCACGCTCCTGCGCGCGCCGGCGCCCGCGCCGGCGCACCGGCCGTCGGTCGCCCCGCAGGTCCCGGAGATCCCGCAGCCCGAGCCCGAGGCGCGCGCCGCCGAGACCGCGGAGTCCGCGCCGCCCGTCGGCGACGCCGAGGGTGCCGTGCAGGAGCCGTCCTTCCACGAGCCGGGGCCTGCCGCGCCGGTCGCGGACGAGGTGGTGGCGGAGCCGCGGCCTGCCGCGCCGGTCGTGGATGACGTGGTGCCGGAGCCGCGGCCTGCCGCGCCGGTCGTGGACGAGGTGGTGCCGGAGGCGCAGCACGACGAGCCCGTCGTCGACGAGGTGGTGCCGGAGCCGGAGTTCGCCGCGCCCGTCGCGGACGAGGTGATGCCGGAGCCGCCGCACGCCGAGCCCGAGCTCGCAGAGCCCGAGCCCGAGACGGTCGAGCCCGTCGCCGAGCCCGAGCCCGCCGTCGCCGAGCCGGCCGCCACCGCACCTGAGCCCGAGGAGCCCACCGCGCCCGAGCCTGCCGCCGTCGAGGAGGCCGCGCTCGTGCCGCCCGTCGAGGCGGGCCTCGTCCCGGCGCCACCGGCCGCCGAGGTCCTCCCCGCGGGACGTGTGCAGGACCCCGAGGCCGTCGCCCTGCGGGACGCGCTCGTCGACGTCGGCGTCGGCACGCAGCTCGCCGAGGCGCTCGTCGACGAGACCGTCACCCATCTCGCCCCGCTCGCCAAGGACCCGAGCCTCGTCCCGCTCGTGCGCCGGGCGCTCGCCGCCCGCATCCCGACGCACGCGGTCCGCGGCCGCGTCGTCGGCTTCGTCGGCCCGGGCGGCGCGGGCAAGACGCGCTGCGTCGCCCGCCTCGCGACCGCCTACGCCCGTCGCTCGCCGCTCCCGGTCGCGTGCGTCTCGCTGCGGCCGCACGACGGCGGCGCCGAGCTGCGCGAGCTGCTCTCGCCCGTCGGCGTCGCGATCCACGCCGAGCACGACGCGGCCGTCGCCGCCCGCAAGGTCGCCGAGCTGCGCGAGGAGTCGATCGTGCTCATCGACACGCCGGGGGTGAGCCCCCGCGCCGAGGCCGAGCTGCGCGTCCTCGCGGCCGAGCTGGCGCAGCTCCACGCGGACGAGATCCATCTCGTCATGCCCGCGACGATCGGGCCGCGTGCGGCACGCGACCTCCTCGAGGGGACGCAGGCCCTCGGGACGGCCGCGATCGCGATGACCCACGCCGACGAGACCGATGCGCTCGGCACCGTCGTCGACCTCGCGATCGAGACCCGCACCCCGCTCTCCTTCGTCGCCCGCGGCCGCAGCGTCGATGCCGGCATGCGGCCCGCGGACCCCACCGAGATCGCCGAGGGGCTGATCGCATGAGCTGGGGGACCCGCGGACCGGCGGTCGGCGCGCGCGTCGCACTCGTCGTGGGTCGGAACCGTCGCCTCGAGGCGACGGTCGACGACCGCGGGTCCGGCTGGTTCGACATCGACGTCGAGCCGGGCTCCCAGACCGTCGTCGGCGACGACGTCCGCGCCACTCTCGAGTTCGCCGGCGCGGACGGCATGGGCCACGTGCGCGGCCGTCTCGTGCGCACGCCCGTCCCCGGCATGTACCGGTTCACGCACACGGCGCCGATGACCGTCGAGCGCCGGCCGGAGTTCGTCCGCGCCCACGTCGCCGCCCCGCTCGTCATCCGCCGGATCGCACCGGACGCGATCGCTCGTCGCGCGGTGACGACCGACGTCACCGGCGGCGGGATGATCGTCCGGGGGATCCCGGACGCGGCGCCCGGCCGCCTCTACACGTTCGAGCTCGAGCTGCCGGGGACGCCCCTCGTCGAGGGCCAGTTCCGCATCCAGCAGGTCGAGGGCGAGTTCGCGACCGTCGTCTTCACGGTGATCAGCGCGACCGACCGCGCGCTCGTCGTGCGCTACGCCGCCGATCACCGCGTCCACCGCGGGAGCGTCGCCTAGATGGCGCGGCGGCGTCGCAAGAAGGACGAGGCGGCCGAGCCGGACACCAGCGCCGGCCTCAAGCTCAGCGACCACCCGCGCGCGCAGCGCTCGATCGGCGCGGTGAAGGGCTGGGGCGGCCTCGCCGGCTTCGCTCTCGGCACGCTGCTCGCGCTCCGCACCAACCTGCCTCTCGCCGACGCGACCCTCCGCGGCCTGCTCGTCGGCATCGGCGCCTACTTCGCCGCCTGGGCCGCCGCCGTCGTCGTCTGGCGCCAGCTCGCTCGCGCCGAGCTCGACGAGATGCGGCGCTTCATCCTCGAGGCCGCGGAGGCCGCCGAAGCGGAGGCCGAGGCCCGCCGGGCCGTCGACGCCGCCGCGGCGGCCGCCGCCCATCAGGAGACCGCGTGACCACGACCCCGAGCGCGACGACGATCGTCGCCATCCTCCCGACCTCGCAGACCGATGCCCTCGCCTGCCTCGAGAGCATCGCGGGCCTCGGCGAGCAGCCGGCCCACGACGTCGTCCTCGCCGACGTCTCCGGCGGCGTGCTCGACGAGCTCCTCCGGCGCGTCGAGGGCGACGTCGCCGTCGTCCGCGCCAGCCGGCGGGGCGGCGTCGCGGGCGCCCTCTCCGCAGCGCTCCCCCGCGTGGGCACGCCGCATCTCGCCGTCCTCCCCGACGGGGGCTGCGTCGCGCCGGGCTGGCTCGCCGCGCTGCACGGCGAGGTCTCCGGCGACCCGCATCTCGCCATCGCGACGGCCGTCCGCGCCGAGGACCCCGCGGTCCCGCCGGTCGCCGCCCCCGCCTTCGCGGCGCGGACCGACGCGCTGCGCGAGGCCGCCGAGGCGGGCCTGCTCCGCGCCCCCGACGGGCACGTCGTCGCCGCCGCGGTCGCGGCGCTCGCCCCCGACGGCGCCTTGCGCGTCGTCCCCGGCGCCGTCGTCTCGCGTCCCGGCCCGGGTGCGGCCGCCGCCCGCGGCGGCTGGAAGTACGGCTCCGATCCGGAGCTGTCGATCGTCATCCCGACGCTCGACGCGACCGGCGATCGGCTGCGGGGCTGCGTGCGTGCGCTCCAGGAGCACACCGACGCCGCCCACGAGGTCATCATCGTCGACAACGGGTCGCCCCCGCAGGGCTTCACGGCCCCGGTGAACGCCGGTCTGCGCGCCGCGCGCGGCCGCTTCATGGTCGTCTGCAACGACGACGTCGAGGTCCTGCCCGGCTGGTGGCCGCCGCTGCGCGAGGCCCTCACCGACTCCGCGCGGCCGGCCGAGGTCGCGTTCCCCCTCACCGTCGACGGGGCGATGCGCGAGGACTTCGCGGCGTGGTGCTTCGCGCTGCGCGCGGACACCATCGACCGCTTCGGCGTCACCCCCGGGGAGTTCCTCGATCCGCGGCTGCGCATCTGGTTCCAGGACACCGACCTCCTCGTCCGGCTCCGGGCCGCGGGGACGCCGCCTGTCCTCGTGCGGTCGAGTCGCGTCCGCCACGGCCTCAGCGAGACCGTCGGGACCGCGGACCCGTCGCTGCGCGCCTGGATCGACGCGCAGATCGTGCGCGACAAGGCGACCTTCGAGTCGCTGCACGGCGACGGCATCGCCGGCGCGGCCCGCTGAACGGCGCGCGTCTCCGCGCGCGTCGCCGGGGGCGTCCAGAAACGTCCAGTCCCCGGGGAGGACCTCTCAAGTCCCCCGCTGAGAGGCCGACGACTCCGTCTGCAGAAGGAGTGCCATGGAGGCGCTCCGGGACAGATCAAACCCATCGTCTTCAAGGAGAGAAGTCGCGATGTCCCTTCGCATTCAGAACAACGTCGAGGCCCTGCAGTCCTGGAACGCGCTGAACCGTTCCACCGAGATGGTCTCGAAGTCGATGGAGCGTCTCAGCTCCGGTTACCGCATCAACCGCGCCGCCGACGACGCCGCGGGCCTCGGGATCTCCGAGAAGATGCGCGGTCAGATCCGCGGCCTCGCGCAGGCGCAGCGGAACATCCAGGACGGCGTCTCGCTCGTCCAGACGGCGGAGGGCTCGCTCGACGAGGTCCACTCCATGCTCCAGCGCGTGCGGGAGCTCGCCGTCCAGTACAAGAACGGCTCGCTCTCGCAGGCCGGCCGTGACGCCATCCAGACCGAGGTCAACCAGCTCGCCTCCGAGATCGAGCGCATCGGCACCTCGGCGGAGTTCAACGGGATCAACCTGCTCAACGCGAGCGGCACGATCACGTTCCAGGTCGGCGCGAACGACGGCCAGCAGATCACGGCGTCGACGATCAGCCTCGGCTCGACCGTCGGCTCGACGTACTACTCGCTGACGACGGCGGGCAGCACCGACATCTCCGAGATCGACGCGGCGATCACCGCGGTCTCCTCGGCCCGCTCGACGTTCGGCGCGGTCCAGAACCGCCTCGATCACGCGCTGGGAGCGGCCGCCACCGCGCAGGAGAACCTCGTCGCCGCGGAGTCGCGGATCCGCGACGTCGACATGGCGGAGGAGATGGTGAAGTTCACGAAGAACCAGATCCTCACCCAGGCCGGCACGGCGATGCTCGCGCAGGCCAACCAGGCGCCCCAGGGCGTGCTCTCGCTCCTGCGGTAGCGGACGCGCAGGAGACTCATCTCGATCCAGGGGGACTGGATCGCGGACGGCGACGGGCGGTCAGCGATGGCCGCCCGTCGTCGTCCTCCGTCGTTCTCGCCTCGGTCGCCCTGGCCCCGCCCGGCGCCCCCCGACCGGCCGAGAACTCACATCGGGTCGCATGGGGACCGCTCCTGAGTTCTCGGCGCCTCAGGGAGGTGGCGCGGGCGACGGCCGGCGCGCCCTCAACCTCGCGGCCCGGCGGCCGATCACCGGTGGGGAATGACCGGCATCGAGGCCACCGTCGCGCGGATCGCCGAGATCCAGCAGCTCACGAACCCGGACGCCCGCCGTCAGGCGGCGACCGGTGGCGTCGCCGCGCCGCCGTCCTCGGCGTTCGCGGCGCAGCTCGTCAGCGCGACCGCCGCCGGCGCCCCCGTCGCGACGACCGCGACCGCGCCCACCGCCTCCCCCGGCCTCATGGGCACCGGGACCGCCGGAGCGCGCATCGTCGCCGCCGCGGCCGGCGAGGTCGGCGTCACCGAGCAGCCCCCGGGCTCGAACAACTCTCCGCGCATCGCGCAGTACCGCAGCGCGATGCCAGGTAACCCGGGCATCGGCCCGTGGTGCGCGTACTTCACGAGCTGGGTGGCGCAGCAGGGCGGCGTCCCGCTCGGCGAGCAGGGTCAGGGCTTCGCGAGCGTCGACGCGCTCTATGCCTGGGCGCAGCGCACCGGCCGCGCCCTGCCGAACGGCAGCGTCGCGCCCGTCCGCCCCCAGCCGGGCGACCTCATCGTGTGGGACGAGCACATCGGCGTCGTCGAGTCCGTCGCCGCCGACGGGACCGTCCACACGATCGAGGGCAACTCGAGCGACATGGTCACCCGCCGCACCCACGCACCGGGCAGCGCGCTCGGGTACGTCCGCCTCGGGTAGCCGGGGGCGCGGACGTCGGGTACGTTCGCGCGATGGACGCGAATCGTGCCGAGCGTGCGGCGACGCAGGTCGGCGTCATCAGCCTCGCGATCGGCGGCCCGCTGCTGCTCGCCCCGGAGCGCCTCGGCGTGCTCGGCGGACTCGGGCCTCGCGCGGCCCGTGCCACGGGCGCCGCCGACATCGTCGTGGGCGCGGGGCTGCTCGCCGGCCGGCCGCGATGGGCCTGGATGCTCGCCCGCGCCGGGCTCAACGTCCTCATCGCCCGCCATGGCGCGCGGCGCGCCCGCGACGGCTTCCCGCGGGGCGGCATCCTCGCCCGCGGCCTCCTCGGCGCGACCGTCGCCGACGCGGTCGTGGCGGCGGCGCTCGCGCGAGCTGGGCGCTGAGGCGCGCTTGCCCTGCGGGCCCCCCGTCCTGTAGGCAGGCGGCTCCAACCCCACGACACCGGAGATCTCATGCTCATCGTCCATGCCACCCTGCCCATCCGCGCCGACAAGCGCGACGAGTTC
The DNA here is from genome assembly GCF_059438195.1 of Paraconexibacter sp. NCBI lineage: Bacteria > Bacillati > Actinomycetota > Thermoleophilia > Solirubrobacterales > Paraconexibacteraceae > Paraconexibacter > Paraconexibacter sp. The sequence goes on along the minus strand of NZ_JBLKKY010000012.1, from coordinate 19,664 downwards.
CTCGGCGCCGTCGGCGGCCTCATCGCCGAGACGAACAAGGAGGAGGGCGTCATCGAGTACTTCCTCGTCGAGAAGGTCGACGAGCCGAACACGTTCGTCATGATCGAGCGCTACGCCGACGAGGCCGCGTTCCAGGCGCACCTGGGGACGCCGCACTTCGGCGGCGCCGCCCAGCACCTCGCAGCCTGGGTGAGCGCGCCGCCGAAGATCGTCAAGTACGAGTCGGGCGAGGGCGAGGAGGTCGCCCTCGGGTGACGTCTGCCACCGCGAGCCGCAGGATCGTGACGCCCCACGACGTCATGCTGCGGCTCGCGGCGGACGCCGCGTCGTCCTACGGCCGCAGCCGCATGACGACGCCGAGGTGGTCGGACGGCCAGAGGCCGCCGGGGGTCCTGTTGTCCGGGTCGTCGCCGACGACCCAGCCGCGGTCGACGCGGACCGGCGAGCCGTCGGCCTTCTTCGCGAAGACCATGTCGATCCTGTGGTCGACGCCGGAGGCGTCGGGATCGTCGAGGGTCTCGGAGAAGCCGAACGTGAAGCCCTCGCTCGCCGGCGCGAACTGCAGCCACGTGTCGTGGAACCCGCCCGGGCCGGTGATGGCGCCGTAGGCCGCCGACTGCGGCGTCGGGACCGGGTCGGCCGGGCTCGTCGAGGAGTTGAGCGGGTCGGAGTTGCAGTCACACACGATGACCGTCGAGCGCCCCGGGACGTTCGCCGGTCCGGCGAGCAGCTCCTGCGCCTGGAGGAGCCGGATGAGCGGGCTCGCCGACTCGAGGTGCGTGTTGACGAACCGGAACCGCTTGGAGCCGGCCCGGACGTCCGCCCAGTTGTAGCCGCGGATGAACGAGAACGGCGCGCCGCCGACGTCGAGGTTGATCCTCGCCGTGTACTGACCGCTGCCGGAGTCCTCGATCTTCACGCCCCTCGAGGCGCGCTTGAGGATGACGTCGCGCATCGTGAGCCGCACGTCCTTGCTCGTCGGGTCGCCGGGCGCGGTCATGAACGACGGCCCTTCGACATCGGATTCCGTCTGCACCTCGACGACCTCGTAGCGCTGCCGGTGCGCGCGCAGCTCGGCACGCAGGATCGCGAGGAAGTCCTGGTACACGTCGGTCGCGTTCGCGGTCCCGACCGCGCCGAGCTCGAGCGGCCCGGTCCGCCACAGCGCGACCTCCTGGAGGCCGATGAGGCGCGGCTTGCGCGTCGCGATCTCCTTCGCGAGGAGCTTGGCCCGCGCGGGGAAGTTCGTCTGCTGGACGATGCCGAAGAGCGTGTGGTTGGCCTGGCCGAAGGCGATGAGCGCGGGGAGGCCCGTGAGTCCCTGCGTCGCGGCGATCGGACGCTCGATGTCGCCGCCGAGATAGAGGTTGCGCGTCATCACCGTGACCGGCTTGCCGTTCTTGCCGGGCTTGCCCGCCTTCTTGGCGTCGGCCGCGGCGGCGGCGGGACCGGCGAGCCCGAAGGCGACGAGGGCGGCGACGACCAGCCGCCGCGCGAACTGGGACATGTGACTCTCCTCCGTCGGTGGAAGGGCCAGTGTCGACCCGCATCGCCGGCCCTGCGGGTGAGCGACGTCACCCCCGGCGGGGGTGATTCCTCGCGGCCTCGATGGACCTGGGCCGACCCGCGCCCTAGGCTGCCACCGTGTTCCGCCTCCTCTTCCGCTGGCCGGACCTCCTCGTCCGGGCGCTCGACGACTTCCACGAGCTCGTGCGGACGCTCAAGCGCATGGAGGACGTCGGCCGGATCTCGAAGGACATCCGCGACCTCGAGCGGCGGCTCGCCTCGGTCGAGCGGGCCCTCGTCGAGATCGCCCGCGCGGCGAAGACGTCCGACACGATCATGCGCGCGATGCCCGGCTCGAAGGTCGTCGCGGCGCGCGCGAAGGCGAGCCGGTCGAAGTCCCGGACGAGCCGCGAGAAGGCGACGGGCGGGGACGCGACGCCCTGAGCGAGCGCGCCACGGCGGCGCCCTCAGCCCATCGTCGTGTCGTCGGGGTCGGTGCCGAACTTCGTCTCGCCGATCCCGGTGATGTCCTGCTCGGCCTCCGGCTCGCTCTCGGTCGACGCCTTCGGGAAGACCTGCGCCGCGACGACGCTCACGAGCACGACGGCGACGAAGAGCAGGATCGCGAGGAGGCCGAGGGACATGCTTCTGGCTCCCCGGCGCGCCCGTCCCTCACACGTCAGCCGGGGCGCGCGAGGACCGTGTAGGACTGCAGCTCGCCGCGGATGAGGCGCTCGAGGTCCCCGGTGTAGCCGGTGTAGGAGTGGACGACGCCGCGGCGATTCGAGATCTCGGCGGCGACCTGGGGGCCGAGGTCGACGTCGAAGGCATAGCGGCCGTCCTCGATGGGAGCGGTGAACTCGAGCCGCTCGGTCGCCCCGGCCGGGGGCTGGAAGACGATCTGGAGCCTCACGACGCCGCGGGCGCGGTCGGACAGCGTGCCGCGGGCGGTGAGGCGCCGGCCGTCGATCACGGGCCGCTCGGCCTCGAGGTTCGCGCGGTTCGGCGCGGCGCGCAGCCGGGCGCTCGCGGGAAGCGTGTCCTCGTCACCGGGGTACTCGATCTCGAGGATCCCGGTCGTCGCGTCGCGCTGTGCGGCGGGCAGCCGGTGGCGGAACCGCAGGCGCCGGTTCTCGCTGTCGATCGTCTTCGTGAACGGCGTCGTCGTCCCATTCGCCTCGAACGAGAACCGCACGTCGCCGTTCGTCCGCGCGCTGATGGGGGCGAGGACGTCGAGGACGCCGTCGTCGACCTCGTTGCGCTCGACCTGGAGCTTCGCCGCGAAGGGCGGAAGCTCGAAGGCCGCGGGGGCCACGGGGGTCGCAGCGGCGGGACCAGTGCGCGCACCGGAGACGAAGGACGTCTCGGACGCCGACCCCTCCCAGCCGGGATCGGGCGCGAAGGTCGCGCGGACGACGTGCGCTCCGAGCGGTCCGGGCACCACCGACGGGCAGGTCGCGCGGCCGCTCGCATCGACGGGCCGTGCGCCGCAGCCCGCGACGGGCGCGCCGTCCAGCGCGAAGGCCACCGCGCCGCGCGGCGGACCGGCGGCCGCGGCCTGCTCGGCGACGACGTCGGCGACGTACGTCGCGGGGTCCCCGGCGATCGGCGTCCCGGTGAGCAGACCCACCGTGGTCGCCGTCGTGCCGACGACGAGCAGGTCGTCGCTCCCGCTCGACGGCCGGTAGCCGGTCGTCCCGGCAAACGCCGCGGTGAGGCCGCGCGTGCCGACGTCACCCGGGACGGGAGCGATGCACATCGCGACACCGCCCGACCCGACCGCGGCGCTGTCACACGACGGCGACAGCGACCCGCCGCCGGTGCGGGTGATCGCGACCGTCCCGCCCGGCGGGGCGGGCGAGACCGTCGCGGCCAGGGCGACGTCCGCGCCAGGTCGCACCGGGCCCGACGGTGCGACGAGCGTCGTCGCCGTGTCCGTCTCGACGAGCACGTCGACGGTGTCGTTCTCCACGCTGGAGAAGGCGGGGACGAAGAAGATCGTCCGGTACGCCGCGGGTCCGGTGGTCGCGGGTGCCGACGTGGTGCACTCCGCGACGCCGGTCGAGGTGTCGACGGGAGTCGCGTCGCAGCTCGTGATGATCCCGTCCGGGCCGATGAACCGCATGTCCCCGCTCGGCGGCGCCGGCGTCACCGTCGCGGTGAGCGTGAGCGGCGCCGCGACATCGACCGGGTCGGGAGCAGCGGTGAGGGTCGTGGCGTAGGGCTGCACGGCCGTGTACGTCGCCGACCCCGACGACGACGGCTGATGGCCCGCCGTCGTCGGCACGAAGCGGGCGCGGACGGCCCGTGTCCCGACCGGCGCTCCCTGCGTGAACGTGCACGACGCCGCGCCCGTCCCCACGTCGACGGCGTCGGTGCACAGCACGGCGCCCGCCGACCCGCCTGTGAAGTCGACGACCTCGACCGTGCCCGCGACGCCGGCCGGCGTCACGGTGGTGCTCACCGTCTGCGTCTCTCCGACCTCGACGGGGTTCTCGGCGACGACCGGGAACGCCGTCGACGTCGGGGTGATCTCGGTGAGGACGACGCGGCCGGGATCCTCGAGCAGGTCGTCGGAGCAGTCGGTGAGCGACCCGCAGGTGCTCGACCCGCCTCCACCCGCCGCCGAGATGTCGAGCCCGTCGTGGTGACCGGCCCCGCCGCCGCCGCCGAACACGCCCGCTCCGCCACCGCCACCGCCGTAGAGGCTCGTGCCGACGCGCGCGCCGCCGTCCCCGCCCGCGAGGGCGGCGCCCGGAGTGCCGTTCGCGGCCGCGTTCGTCGTGTTGACGCCGCCGGCGCCTCCGGCGGCCTGCGTCCCGCCGCCGCCGCCCGTGACGACGCCCGGGTCGCTGGGCGAGTCGGCGCCGCCGCCGCCGGTTCCCCCCGCCGGCCCGGCGTCGCCGCCGCGCGACGGGACCCCCGCCCCTCGGCCTGCGCCCCCGCCGCCACCGGCGACCGCGAGGAACGTCGCGAGGTCGGCCGCGCGCGACACGAGCGACAGCCCGCCGCCGTCGCTCGGCGTGAGGTCCGGGTCGCCTCCGCCGTTCGCGCCGCCGAACGCGTCGACGCAGACGTAGAGGGTCTCGCCCGGGGTGACCGCGAGGACGCCTTGGACACGTCGTCCGTCCCCGTCCAAGCCGCTGCCGCCCGGGCGGGTCTGGCCGCCGCGACCGCCGACGAGCGTGACGGCGAGCTCGGTGACGCCGGCGGCGACCGTGTACTCGTTCGCGGTGACGCCGCCATCGCCGCCGCAGCCCTTCGTGGTGAACGTCGTCGTGGCCCCGTGGGCCGCCGGCGTGAGGGCGAGCGCCGCGAGAAGCGCGACGGGAACGGCGAGAAGGGGCGTGCGCGGCATCGGTGCCTCCGGTGTCGACCATGGCAGGAGCCGGTGCGCACGGTCCCCGGCCGACACTCTAGCCGGAGGAGTGATGCTGCGGCGCCGACTACGCCGCCCGCAGCCCGCCCGCGTCCCCGACGACGCCGGCGCCGGGCACCCGCACGATGCCGCCCTCGTCGGTGACCGTGCCGATCCGCGCGGTGTGCGGATGGCGCTCGGCGAGGAGGGCGACCGCGTCGCCCGCGCGGTCCTCGGGGACGACGACGGCGAAGCCGCAGCCCATGTTGAAGACCTCCCACATCTCGTGGACGGGGACCTGCGCGCGGTCGGCGATGAGCCCGAAGACCGGCGGCGGCGCGAGCGGCTGCTCGACCGTGAAGCCGCAGCGGGTCCCGACGAGTCGCAGGAGGTTCGTGAGCCCGCCGCCCGTGATGTGGGCGAGACCGTGGACGGGGACGTCCGAGCGCAGCAGCTCCACGACGGCCTTCACGTAGATGACCGTCGGCTCGAGGAGGGCGTCGGCGACCGAGTCGCCCCGCAGCTCCGGCGGCGCGTCGTCGAGCGCGAGGCCCGCCGGGCCGCCGTCGTGACCCGCGCCGTCCTCGAGGAGCGCGCGGCGCGCGAGCGTGTAGCCGTTGGAGTGGATGCCGCTCGAGGGGATCCCGACGAGCGCGTCGCCGGGCTTCGCGTCCGCGCCCGTGACGATCTGGTCGAGGGCGACGGTGCCGAAGGCCGTCCCGCAGAGGTCGAAGCCGCGCGGCGAAGGATGGCCGCGGATGATCTCCGGCAGCACGGCGAGCTCGCCGCCGGGGATCTCGATGTCCGCCTGCTCGGCGCCGGTCTTCAGACCCTCGCCGATCTTCGCGAGCGCGTCGGCCGAGACCTCCTCGACCGCGAGGTAGTCGACCATCGCGATCGGCTCCGCCCCGACGCAGACGACGTCGTTGACGTTCATGGCGATGCAGTCGATGCCGACGGTGTCGAGCCGGTTCGCCTGCTCGGCGACGACGATCTTCGAGCCGACGCCGTCCGTCGAGAGCGCGATGCCGAGGTTCGGCGCGACCCGCAGGACGCTCGCGTAGTGGCCGCTGGGCAGCACGGAGGCGCTCGGCCGCTCGAGGCGGATCGACTTGAGGACGTCGACGAGGGCGCCGACGCCGGCATCGGCCTGGTGGGTGTCGACGCCGGCAGCGGCGTATGCGTCGCTCATCGCGCTCGATCGTCCCAGATGCGGCGGCGTCGGCGCCGGTTCGTCGCGACGACGATTCCCGCGAGGAGCGTGCGATACGCGGCGTAGGGCAGCAGCGACCGGTCGCGCTCGACCTGCCGGATGAGCTTCACCGACGCGAGCGTCGAGGCGAACGAGGCCGCGGCGCCGAGCCCGGCGCGCGCCGCGAACCCCGGCGGGACGCCCCGCCGGGCGAGCCGGACGCCCTTGAGGAGGCTCGCGCCGACGATGACGGGCAGCGCGACGTGGCGGGAGAGGACGTTGGCGTCCTCGCGCCCGAAGCCGCGCGCCCGCGCGACGGCGAGCGTCATCCCGTTGCGCGACGCGCCGGGGACGAGCGCGCACGCCTGTCCCAGCCCGAGGAGGACGGCATCGACCCACGTCGCGTCGTCGCGCGACCGGTCCGAGCGCCCGCGGAGGTCGGCGATCGCCATCGCCGCCGACCCGAGGACGAGCCCGACGGCGATCGTCGGCGGCGTCCCGAGCCGTTCCTCGATCGGCCGCTCGAGGGTGTAACCCGCGACGGCCGGCGGCACGAACGACCCGACGACGAGGACGAGGCGGCGCGCGTCGAGGCCGCGGGCCGCCTCGCCGACCTCGTCGCGCAGCGCCACGAGGAGCGCCGCGGCCGTGCCCGCGTGGAGCGCCACCTCGAAGGCCTTGCGCAGCTCGGGGTCGAGCGCGGTGGCGTACGGGCGGCCCAGCAGCCACGGGATGAGCGTCACGTGCCCGGAGGAGCTGATCGGCAGCAGCTCCGCCGGACCGTGGAGGACGCCGAGCGCGGCGGCGTCGAGCAGGCTGACCTCGTCCTCGTCGGGCACGGGAGCAACGGTAGCGACGGGTAGCCTTCGCGCCCCCATGGCCGTCCCGCTCTTCGACCCCTCGACGCCGCTGCAGCCCCTGCGCGGCGCGCTGCGCGCCGCGGTCGACGAGGTGCTCGACAGCGAGACGTACATCCTCGGGGGGCAGGTCGCGGCCTTCGAGGGCGAGCTCGCCGCGCACCTCGGCTGCGCCCACGCGGCCGGGGTCGCGAACGGCACCGAGGCGATCACGATCGCCCTCCGCGCCCTCGGCGTCGGTCCCGGCGACGAGGTCGTCGTCCCCTCCTTCAGCTTCTGGGCGAGCGCCGAGGCGATCCCCCCGACGGGCGCCGTGCCCGTCTTCTGCGACGTCGATCCCCACACGTTCGTCGTCACCCCCGAGACCGTGCGCGCAGCGCTCACCCCGCGGACGAAGGCGGTCGTCGCCGTCCACCTCTTCGGGAACGTCGCGCCCGTCGACGAGATCGCGGCGCTCGGCGTCCCCGTCCTGGAGGACAGCGCGCAGGCCGCCGGCTCGCTCGCCGCCGACGGGCGCCGGCCGGGCGCGCTCGGGGCGGTCGGGACGTTCTCGTTCTACCCCTCGAAGAACCTCGGCGCCTTCGGCGACGGCGGCGCGGTGACGACGAGCGACGGCGAGCTCGACGCGCGCGTGCGCACCCTGCGCTTCCACGGCAGCGAGGACAAGGTCACCTACACCGAGGTGGGGCTCAACTCGCGGCTCGACGAGCTGCAGGCGGCGGTCCTCCGCGTCCAGCTGCCGTCGCTCGAGCACTGGGCGGCGCACCGGCGCCGCGCGGGCGAGTGGTACCAGGAGGAGGGGCTCGGCGACCTCGTCACGCTGCCCACGCCGACGCCGGGCGCCCGGCCCGCGTGGCACCTCTACGTCGTCCGCACGCCCGAGCCCGATGCGCTCGCCGCGGCGCTCACCGAGCGCGGCATCGGCGCCCGCGGCTACTACCGCCGGCCGATCCACCGCCAGCCGGCCGTCGAGCGGCTGCTCGCCGACGGGCGCGCCCGCTGCGACGTCCCGCTCCCCGGCACCGACGAGGCCGCGAAGACGCACCTCGCGATCCCCATGAGCGCCGCGATCACGCGCGCCGAGGTCGCCGAGGTCGTCGCCGCCATTCGCGACGCGCTCGCCTGAGGCCGACCGCGATGCGCGTCTGGATCGACCTCACGAACTCGCCGCACGTCCTCGTCCTGCGCCCCGTGGTCGAGGCGCTCCGGGCACGCGGGGCGGACGTCGAGGTGACCGCGCGCGACTTCGCCCAGACCGTCGCGCTCGCCGAGCGCCACGGGCTCGACGCGACGGTCATCGGCCGCCACCGCGGCGGCCGCCTCGCCGCGAAGGCGCTCGGGCTCGCCGACCGCTCCGCGGCGCTCACCCGATGGGCGCGACGCCGGCGCTTCGATCTCGCGCTCGGCCACGGGTCGAACGACGTCACGGTCGCGGCGGCGGTCCTGCGGGTCCCGCGGTCGACGATGTTCGACTACGAGTGGGCGACGGTCCAGCACACGATCAACTGCGGGCTCGGGAACGCCGTCGTCGTGCCCGACGCGATCCCGCCCGAGCGCCTGCGCCGCTACGGCGCGACGCCCCGCAAGATCCGCGCGTACCCGGGCCTGAAGGAGGAGTACTACCTCGCGGACCTCGTGCCCGACCGCGCGGTCCTCGACGAGCTCGGGCTCGACCCCGGCGAGCCCCTCGCGGTCGTCCGCACGCCGCCGGCGGTCGCGCTCTACCACCGCTTCGAGAACGACGTCTTCGCTCAGGCGCTGCGCGTCCTGCGCGAGCAGGGGCAGGTCGTCGCGCTCCCGCGCACGCCCGAGCAGCGGGAGGAGCTCGCGCGCTTCGGCGGCGTCACCGTGCCCGAGCGGGCGATCGACGCGCCGTCGCTCGTCGCCTTCGCCGACCTCGTCGTGAGCGCCGGGGGGACGATGAACCGCGAGGCCGTCGCGCTCGGCACGCCGGTCTACACGACGTTCGAGGGCCGGCTCGGCGCCGTCGACGAGCGGCTCATCGCCGAAGGCCGGCTGCGCAAGCTCGACCGTCCGCAGGACCTCGTGCTCGAGCGCGCGCCCGGTCGGCGTCCCGGTGAGCTCTCTCCCGACCGCGTCCGGCGCGATCCGGCGCTCCTCGTCGACCTCCTCACGAGCCCGCTCAGGGGGCGCTGAGCGCTCAACCCGGGGGTCGGAGAGCCGACCACGGTGGTGTGAGCGAGCATCCGCGGGCGTACTTCCTGTGTCCTGACACGGACGTGCCGTCCGGCGGCATCCGCGTCGTCTACCGGGCCGTCGACCACCTCAACGAGGCGGGGGTCCCCGCGGTCGTCGTCCACATGACGCCGGGCTTCCGCTGCACCTGGTTCGAGAGCTCGACGCCGGTCATCAGCGGCGTCGAGGCCGACCCGCGGCCCGGCGAGGACATCCTCGTGCTCCCCGAGATCCTCGGTCCGCGACTCGGCGAGCTCGCCGCGGGCGTCACGAAGGTCGTCTTCAACCAGAACGCGTACAACACGTTCCACGACTACCCGTTCGTCACGGAGCCGGGGGCGACCGCCTACGACCACCCGGACGTCATCGGCGCGGTGTGCGTGAGCGACGACAACGCCGCCTACCTCCGCTACGGGTTCCCGCAGCTCGACGTCGAGCGCATCGTCTACCAGCTCGACCCGGAGCTCTGGTGGTGCCCGGACGGCCCGCGCAGGCGGCGGATCACCTTCATGCCGCGCAAGCACGGCGACCAGGCGCGGCAGGTCCTCAACCTCCTCGCGCAGCGCGGGGCGCTGCGCGACGTCGAGGTCGTGGCGCTCGACGGCATGAGCGAGACCGAGGTCGCCGCGGCGCAGCGCGAGGCGCTCGCGTTCCTCAGCTTCGGCTACCCGGAGGGCTGCCCTTTCCCGCCGAGGCGATGGCCGCCGGCTGCCTCGTCATCGGCTACCACGGGATGGGCGGCCGCGACTACTTCACCGAGGAGAACGGCTTCCCCGTCCCGCAGGGCGACATCGTCGCCTTCGCGCGCGCCGTCGAGGAGGTGCTCGACGCGCACCGCGCCGACCCCGCCGCGCTCGAGGCGCAGGCCCGCGCCGCGAGCGAGCGGATCCGCGCGCGCTACACCGCGGAGGCCGAGCGCGAGAGCGTCCTCGCGGCGTTCGGCCGCCACCTCCCGGGCGGCGTGCCGGGACGCCCGGCGGCGCTCACCCGCGCCTGATCTCACCGCCCCCGAGCGGTGAGTGTCGATCCACCCACGCTGCGCGTCGGTGGATCGACACTCACGCGGGTCGGAGGGCCGACGCGTCGACGTGGGCGCCCGGCGCCCCGTCGAGGCCGTCGCCCGGGGTGCGCACGACGAGGGCGTCGTCGTGGGCGAGCTCCAGCGGCGTCGCGGTCGGCGTGACGTCGAGGTCGACGTCGACGCCGGCGGCGAGCGCGTCCTCGAGGGCGGGGATCGCCGCGTCGAGCCGGTCGGGGTGGACGGCGACGACGCCGCGCTCGGCGAGCTGGCCGACGAGGATCGTCCGCAGCGCCTCGACCGCGGCCGCCTCCTCCCCGGGGCCCGGGCAGGCGATCGCGACGTCGAACCGGCCGGCGAGCTGGAGGAGCGTCGAGGTCGCGGTGAGGCCCGGGACGAAGCACGTCTCCACCGCCGGCCACGCCGCGAGCGCGCGTGCGTGCGCGACCCAGGCCTCGACGAGCTCGACCTTGTGGCAGTGCCCCGTGCGGGCGTGCAGCTCGTGGAGGATGCGGTCGATCCCGTCGACCCCCGACGGCGGCACGTCGAGCTCGTCGCGGCGCACCGGGCCGAGACGGGCGACGCGCTCCCTGATCGCCTCGAGGCCCGTCCGCCAGCGGTCGGAGGAGTGGTGGTCGAGGAGCGCGTCGAGATCGACGCACGCCGCCGTGACGTCGGCGCGGAGCCTCGCGTCGTCGTGGGCGACCGGCCACAGGTCGGCCGCCGCGCCGGCGCTGCCGAGCAGCGCCGCCTCGACGGGGTCCGGCGCCCAGGCGACGACGGGCAGACCGGACTGCGCGGCCTCGACCGCGGCGGTCCCCGACGAGCACGGGTAGGCCTCGATGAAGACGTCGGCGGCCGCGAGCGCGTCGCTCACGTCGGTGACGGGGCCGGTCGCGACGACCCGGCCGCCGGTCCGCGCGGCGGACTGCGCCCACCGGCCGGTCGACGACGGGCCGACGACGAGGAGGATCGTCGACGGGTCCTCGTGGAGGAGCGGCTCGACGGCATCGAGGAGGTGCCGCTCGCCCCCCTCGTACTTGTAGGGCGCGCCGATCGTGAGGAGGAGCCGCGCCTCGGGCGGGACGCCGATCCGCTCCCGCGCCTCGGCGCGGCGGTCGGGTGTCGTCGCGTCGACGTCGGCGAGCGGGAGGGCGAGCGTCGCGGTCCTCTCCCGCGGCACGCCGCGGCGCTCGGTCGCGATCTCGGCCGCGACCGGCCGGTGGCCGACGACGACGTCGGCGCAGTCGCGGCCGAGCCAGAAGCAGTGGTCGGCGTGGTCGGAGACGAGGATCGGCGGGCGGTCCTCGAGCCCCGCCCAGGCGAGCGACGGCAGCGGGTCGTTCGGGTTGACGTGCAGGACGATCTCGTCGAAGCGGCCGCCGAGGGCGCGCAGCGCCGCCGCGGTGGCGAGGAGCCCCGCCTCGGCGCCGGGCACGACGAGCTCGCGGCCGCCCGTCGCGCGTGCGGCGTCGACGAGCGGCGCCGGGGGCGGACCGGAGCGGCGGGTGACGACGAAGGAGTGCCGGCGGTCGCCGTCGCGCTCCATCCATCGCCAGCCCAGTCGCGTGTGGCCGCCGATGTCGAGCGCGTGGGTGAAGACGTGGAGGACTCCGCCGCCTCCGGCGTGCGGGAGGGAGGGGAGCGTCGTCGCCGCCGCCGCGAGCACTGCCTCGAGCCGCTCGTCGGCGAAGCGGCCGGGATGACGGAGCGCGACGACCCCCGATGCCGTCTGCACGAGGGCGCAGGCCGCGTCGTGCCGGCCCGCGGCGGAGCACCGCTCGGCGGCGGCGGTCATCGTCTCGAGGATCTCGGCGTGTCGCGCGATCTCCGCTGCGTGACGGGGGAGGCTGTCAACCGGAGAGGACATCGGCGGTCTCCCGACGAGTGTGGAGGGCGGCGTGGACGGCATCGGCGACGCGGTCGACGGCGGACGCCGGCAGGTGCGGGCCGATCGGCAGCGAGAGGACCTCGGCGGCGAGGCGCTCGGCGACCGGGAACGGCCCGAGCGCGTGGTCCGCGTAGGCCTGCGAGCGGTGCGGCGGGACGGGGTAGTGCACCTGCGTCTGGACGCCCGCCTCACCGAGACGGGCGCGGAGCGCGTCGCGGTCGGCGGCACGCACGACGTAGAGGTGCCAGGCGTGGTCGTCGCCGGCGTCCTCGGGGACGACGAGCCCGCTGCCGGCGAGCGCCTCGGCGTAGCGCGCGGCGAGAGCGCGCCGGCGGAGGTTCCACGTCCCCACGTGGCGCAGCTTCACGCGCAGCATCGCCGCCTGGAGCGGGTCGAGCCGCGAGTTCACCCCGCGCTCCTCGTTGAGGTAGCGCTCCCGCGAGCCGTAGTTGCGCAGCACGCGGACGCGGTCGGCGAGCGACGGGTCGTTCGTCGTCACCGCCCCGGCGTCGCCCTGGGCGCCGAGGTTCTTCGACGGGTAGAACGAGAACGCGGCGAGGTCCCCGGTCCGTCCCGCGCCGCGGGCGCCGTGCGCCTGGGCGGCGTCCTCGACGAGGGCGACCCCGGCCCCGTCGCACAGCTCGCGCAGCTCCCGCGCATACGCGACCCGCCCGTAGAGATGGACGCAGAGGACGGCCGCGGTCCGCGGCGTCAGCGCCGCCGCGACGGCCTCGGGCGTCATCGCGTGCGTCGACTCGTCGGGCTCGACGGGCACGATCGCGGCGCCGGCGGCGCTCACGGCGAGCCAGGTCGCGATGTACGTGTTCGAGGGGACGATCACCTCGTCGCCCGGCCCGACGCCGAGGGCCCGCAGCGCGAGGACGAGGGCGTCGAGGCCGCTCGCGACGCCGACCGCGTGCTCCGTCCCGACCCAGTCCGCGAACTCCGCCTCGAACGCCTCGACCTCGGGCCCGAGGACGTACCAGCCGGAGTGCAGGACCCGGAGCGCCGCGGCGTCGAGCTCGTCGCGGAGCTCGTCGTAGGCGGCGCGCAGGTCGAGGAACGGGACGCGGTCCACGGTGCGCCCTCAGGCGGCCTTCGCCTCGACGTGCACCGGCGCGGGCGCGTGCTTCGCGCCCTGGAGCGCCGCGAGGAACTCGTCCTGGTCGCGGTAGTAGTCCTCCTCGGTGTACTTGAGCGAGGCGAGGACCATGCAGACCGAGCCCGACGAGAAGTTCTCGAGGTGCCGCCAGGTCATCGGCGGCACGTAGAGCCCGTAGTGCGAGCGGTTGAGCTGGAAGCGCTGCTCGACGTTGCCGTCGGAGAGGACGACGTCGAACGAGCCGCTCATCGCGACGAGCAGCTCGTGCGTGCGCTTGTGCGCGTGCCCCCCGCGCTCGGCGCCGCCCGGCACGTCGTAGATGTAGTAGACGCGGGCGATGTCGAAGTCGACGTGCTCGCCGCCCTCGATGAAGGTGAGGTTGCCGCGCGGGTCGTGGATCTTCGGGAAGCCGATGATCCGGCAGTCGGAGAGGGCCATCGTCACTACCTCCGTTCCGCGACGACGCCGATGTTCGCGAGCTGTCGCGGCTCGAGCTCGTCGCTGATCTCGTTGAGCGCGACGAGGAGGTCCGTCGGCCAGTCGAGCATCATCGAGTTGGGCAGGGTCTTGAGGAACCACCCGAGCTCCTCGGTCGGGTGGAGGCCGGCGGCCTCGACGTCGGCGCGCAGCCCGTCGAGCGTGTAGACGCGCTGGTGGCCGACGAGGTGGTCGCGCGGCGAGAGGGTGTCGAGCTGCGGCTGCAGTCCCATCCGGACCGCGAGCCGGCGGTGCAGCGACTCGGCGTTCGGGACGACGACGACGAGCCGGCCGCCGGGTCGCAGCCACCTCGCGAGGTGGGCGAGCAGCGCGCGCGGGTCGTCGACGTGCTCGGCGACGTGGAGCGCGAGGACGGCGTCGACGGGCTCGTCGGGGGCGAAGGTCTCGAACATCCCCTCGTGGACGGCGAGGCCCGGGTGCAGCTCGCGGGCCTGGGCGGCGAGGAGCGGCGAGCCCTCGACGACCTCGATCGGGACGCCCCGGTCGCGGAGCAGCCGGGTCATGAGCCCGACCCCGTAGCCGAGCTCGAGGACGCGCTCGGCTCCGGCGACCGCGCGGGCGATGAGGTCCGCGGAGTGCTCCTGCTGGAGGTCCTCGACGTGGAGGTCGGGGACCTCCTCGCCGGCGAGGTAGTAGCGCTGGGCGTAAGCGTCGAGCGCGTCGGGGGAGAGGGCGGTCATGCGAGGGCCTCCGCGGCCGCCAGTCCTGCGACGACCTGCTCGTTGAAGGAGTCGGCGCCGGGCGCGGTCGCGCCGCCGACGACGAGGACGTCGAGGTGCCGGGCCTCGAGGTGCGCGACGGCCGCCGCGTGCGCGTCGCGCGTCCCGGCGGTCGGCGCGTCGAAGGTCTCCATCGCGCCGGAGAGGACGACGTCCGCGGCCGCGCGGGCCCCGAGGATCCCCACGGCGCGCAGGCCGTCGAGCGCCCGGTCTCCGATCGCCTCGGAGGCGACGTCGTGGCGCAGCTCGACGCAGAGGACGCGCGTCCCGGGGGCGAGGCCGGGGCCGCTGTCGCTCACGCGGACGACCGGGTTGTCGGCGTCGACGACGTGCGTGAGGGCGATCGGCGCCTCGCGCCGGGTCTCGATCCACGCGATGACGGAGCGCGCGCGCTCGGGCGCGTAGTCGTGCCCCACGGCGGTGAAGAGCTCGCGCGCACCGACGCCGACGACGGCGCGCCGGGCGCTCCAGGGCTCGAGGCCGTCGACCGTCAGCTCGGTGGCGCCGGTCGGGAGGCGACGCAGGCCGCGCAGCGGCCCGGCGGTGACGAGCTCCACGCGCGCGCTCGCGCGCAGGCGGGCGAGGAGCGCCTCGACGATCGCCCCGGGGCCCTCGTCGCCAACGGTCTCGAAGCGGCGCGCAGGGGCGAACGACGGGCTGCCGAGGCAGGCCTCCGCGACCGTCCGCGGCCAGAAGAGGGGCATCCAGACCTTGCGCCGCCACGCGGCGAGCGTGCGCTCGGCGCCGCCGGCCAGGAACTTCTCGGCGACGGGGGCGATGAGCAGCTCGTGGAGCGTGTCCCCGTGGTTCGCACGCGACGCCTCGTCGAGCATGTGGCCGTTGAGCCGGCCGAGCACGCCGACGTCGCCGTGCGTCGCGAGCGCGGCGCCCGCCTCGCGCGCGACGACCGCGGTGCGCTGCGGGCCGAGCACCTCGCGGAGCCCCGCGAGGTCGACGGTGAAGTAGACGTCGTCGTGGACGGCGCCCTCGACGATCATCCGCGGGGCGGGGACGTCGACGAGCCGGTCGCCGACGAGGTCCTCGACCCATGCGCGCACGAGCGGCGTGTACGGCCGGTGACCGCCGAAGCCGGGGACGTACGCGGAGAGGGGCGGGACGTCGGTCCCGTGCGGGTCGTCCTCGTAGCCGAGCTCGAGGACGCGGACGCCCAGCTCGAGCCGGCGGCCGTCGCGCCGCATCGCCAGGAAGCCCCCGCCGAGGCCGCGCTCGGGGACGACGAGGCGCACGTCGCGGCCCGCGCGCGCGAGGGCGTCGGCGGCCGTGAGCGCCGCGACGCTGCCGCCGACGACGGTCGCGGGGTCAGGCATGGCGCAGCGTCGCGAGGGTCATCGCGCAGAGGTCGGGGACGCGGTGGGAGACGCGGTCGAGGCCCTCGAGCACGTCGGCCGGGAGCGCCTCCATGAGCGCGTTGGGGAGCGGCTTGCAGACGACGCCCGTCGACGCGAGGACCTCGAGCCCGGCCCCGGCGGCGAGGGTCCGGAGCGCCTCGCGGTCGATCATCCGGCGGGTCGAGAAGGTCTCCGCGCGGGCCGAGAGTCCCGTGAGATCGTCGAGCAGACCGATCTCGAGGGCGACGAGACGGTGCAGGGACGTCGGGTTGGGCACCGAGACGTGGACGAGGCCGTGCGGCGCGAGCACCGACGCGCAGCGGCCGAGGAAGGCTCCCGGGTCCGTCAGCTCGTGGAGGAGGTTCGTGGCGACGACGTGGTCGAAGGGTCCGTCCGGGAGGGCGTCGGCGTCGAGATCGCAGACCGCCGTCTCGACCCCGGGCAGGCGGCGGTCGCGCAGGCGGGCGAGGTACTCCGAGGAGCGGTCGAGGGCGACGACCGTCGCGCCGTCGGCGACGAGCGACGCGGTCATGAGGCCCGTCGCGGCGCCCGCCTCGAGCACGCGGTCGCCGGCGCGCACGTGCGCGGAGATCCGGGCGGCCGTCGCGCGCGTGTAGAGCGCGTCGAAGTCCTCGTCGGGGTCGTAGATCGCCGTGTAGTCGCCGCGCACCTCGGTCATGGCCGCCTCCGTCGCAGGACAGGGCGCAGCTCTGCGGTCGCGCCGAGCGCGCGCTTGAACTGGACGAGGCCGTCGTTCGGCACGCGGCGCGGGCCGGCCGGGCCGTCGGCCGGCAGCGTCGAGGTGCCGAGGTCGAGGGCGGAGAGCCCGTCGTCGAGCGCGCGCCCGACGAGGCGCTCGGCGAGGACGGGCATCGGCGAGCGGTCGAGGCCGGGGACGTCGCCCCACGCGACGACGAGCTCGGTGCCCGGCGTCACCCGGTAGGTGAGGGCGGCCGCGACCGGCGGGGCGTCGCCCTCGCGCAGCTCGGCGAGCCGGATCGCGTCGCCGAACGCCTCGCGCACGGCGAGGACGCGGGCCAGGTCGATCGACAGCGTGCGGCCGCGCCCGGCGCGGTTCGCGACGAGGACGGAGAACGCGCGCTCCCAGTCCTCGGCGTCACCGAAGGCGAATCGCTCGGGCCCCGCGTCGCGGTGGCTGCGGCGCAGCGGCTTCTTGCGGGCCGCGAGCCAGTCGGCGGCGCTCGCGAGCGGCGCGAGGTCGAGGGTGAAGCTGAGGTCGGCCTCCGCGACGGCGAAGCCGGAGCCGAGGAGCGCGAAGCGGACCGCGTCCTCGGCGGCGAGGTGGCAGCGCGGCGCGCAGCGCACGACCGTCTCGGTGACGCCGAGGTCGTCGAGCTGGGCGACGACGTCGTCGACGAGCGCGGCGACGCGGCCGGGCGTCTCGTCGGGGCGGGTGAGCGTGACGCCGCCGAACGGCGCGCTGTCGCCGGAGGTGAGGACGCCGTCCTCGAGCACGCCCGCGAGCCCGCCGACGAGCCGGCCCTCGTCGTCGTGGTGGGAGAGGACGAGGCTCCGCGCCGACGGGGGCGCGTGGAGAGCGTGGTATCGAGGGTCGTTGAAGAGCACGGTCGCGTCCGGGAGGACGGCCGCGGCGGATGGGAGGGACATCCTGATCCGGGTGGTCGGACGGTCGCGGCGGGCCTTGAGGTCGCGGCGGCGCGCCAGGCCCCGCGCACGGCGCGGCCCGGACGACCGGTGGCCGCCGTGCGACAATCCCGCGCTGATGCGCCGACGGATCCCCTTCCCCGCGCTGCATCGCCACGCGCTCCCCCAGGCGGCGGCCGACGCCGTCCTCGTCGCGATCGCGTACTACGGCGCGTACCGGCTGCGCTTCGACGCCGGCGTCCCCGAGCGGTTCGACCTCCTCTTCGAGCGGACGCTGTGGTTCGCGGTGCCCGTGAGCATCGTCGTCTTCGGCTTCTTCGGCCTCTACCAGCGGTGGTGGCGCTACGCGGGCCAGCGCGACCTCCTCGGGGTCCTCTACGCCGTCGTCGTCTCGACGCTCGCCATCGCGGCCTTCGTCGCGCTCGCGGACCCCGTCACCGTCACGTCGGGCGCGGGCGAGGTCGGCGTCTCGATCCCCAACGGGGTGCTCGCCCTCCACTTCCTCCTCACGCTCGTCCTCGTCGGCGGCGCGCGGTTCCTCGCGCGGACCTACCACGAGCGCGGCATGCCGAGGCTGCGCGCGCCGAAGGGCGCGCGGCGCGTGCTCGTCGTCGGCGCGGGCGACGGCGGCCGGCTCGTCCTGCGGGAGATCATCCGCAACCCGGAGCTGGGGCTGCATCCCGTCGGCTTCGTCGACGACGACCCTCGCCTCCACGGCCAGCGCGTCGACGGGGTCAAGGTGCTCGGCGACACGCGAGCCGACCTCCCGCGGGTGCTCGACGAGGTCGAGCCCGACGAGGTGACGATCGCGATCCCGTCCGCGCCGGGCACGCTGCGCGGGCGCGTCGTGAAGGCGTGCCGGGACCGGGGCATCCCGGTGCGCACGCTCCCGACCGTCTTCGAGCTGCTCCAGACCGGCGGGCCGGTCGTCCGGCAGGTGCGCGAGGTGCGCGTCGAGGACGTCCTCGGCCGCGACCCGGTCATCAGCTCGGTCGAGGAGGTCGGCGCGTACCTCCAGGGCGAGGTCGTCCTCGTCACGGGGGCGGGCGGCTCGATCGGCTCCGAGCTCTGCCGCCAGATCGCCCGGGTCGGGGCGCGCAAGCTCATCCTCCTCGACCACGCCGAGGACAACCTCTTCGAGATCCAGCGCGAGCTCGAGGAGGACCGCCACGTCCACCCGTCCGGGCTCTCGACGGTCCTCGCCGACTGCAAGGAGGGCGAGCGGATGCGGGAGGTCTTCTCGCACCACCGTCCGACGGTCGTCTTCCACGCCGCCGCCTACAAGCACGTGGGGCTCATGGAGCTCAACCCGGTGGAGGCGGTCCGCAACAACGCGATCGCGACCCGTCTCATGGCGCAGGTCGCCGGCGAGTCCGGCGTCAAGCGCTTCGTCCTCGTCTCGACCGACAAGGCGGTCTCGCCCGCGACGGTGATGGGCGCCTCGAAGGCGCTCGCGGAGTTCGCCGTCGAGGCGGCGGGCCAGCGCTGGCCGGGCACGCGCTACGCGTGCGTGCGCTTCGGCAACGTCCTCGGGTCCTCGGGCTCGGTCGTCCCGATCTTCCGGCGGCAGATCGCCCGCGGCGGACCGGTGACGGTCACCGACGAGCGGATGACCCGCTACTTCATGACGATCCCCGAGGCCGTGCAGCTCATCATCCGCGCGGGCGGCCTCGGGAAGGGCGGGGAGATCTTCGTCCTCGAGATGGGCGAGCCCGTGTCGATCCTGCAGCTCGCGCGCGACATGATCGAGCTCTCCGGCCTCGAGCCCGACAAGGACATCGCGATCGAGGTCACCGGCCGCAGGCCCGGCGAGAAGCTCGACGAGGACCTCATCAACCCGTTCGAGCGCGAGGTCCCGACGGGCGCCGAGAAGATCCTCCGGGCCGACCGGGACCCGCTCGACCCGGACACGATCGAGGCGATGTTCGACCAGATCGGGCTGCTCGTCCTCGAGGGCGACGCCGCCGGTCTCGCGGCGAAGGTCGCGGAGCTCTCCGCGGTCCACGTCCCCGGGACGGTCGTCGAGGGGCCCGGGGAGCGAGCCGCGCGCAGGGCGCGCCGGGAGGCCTGACGGGGGCATCCCGCCCCCGCGGTCCTTACACTCGGGGTTTCATGCTGGTCGTTCTCGGTGCTCTCGAGCTCTCCGACCGGGTTCAGACTCTCGGCGCGTACGCAGGGTTCGCGGCGGTTCTGGGACTCGGCGTGCTCTCCATGCTCTACTTCGGCCAGGCCCGAGAGCTGAAGCGCCTGCGCGAGTGGGCGGGCCGTGCGCCCGAGCGGGCCGCCGAGATGCAGGCCCAGGCCGAGCATGTCGGCACGCGCACGATGTGGGACACGATCGTCGAGGTCGAT
>NZ_JBLKKY010000011.1:0-78145 GCF_059438195.1 Paraconexibacter sp. | reverse complement strand
CCCGCGAGCTCGTCGCGCCGGCGGGCCGCCTCGGCGAGCACGCCGGAACGCTCGCTCTCCGCCTCGCCGCGGCGGGCGAGGACCGTCTCCCGCTCGTCGTCGAGCGCCGCGAGCGCCGCGCGCGCCTCGTCGAGCCCGCGCGCGGCGCGCGTCGCCTCCTCGAGCGCCCGTGTCGCCGCGGTCGCGCGGTCACGCAGGTCGGCGACCTCGCCGTCGCCCGCGGCCCCCGCCTCCTCGGCGTGCGCGAGCTCGAGCCGCTGCAGCTCGGCTCCGAGGTCGTCGCGCTGTCGCTCCGCCGTCTCCTTCGCCTCGGCCGCGGCGGTCACCTCGGCTTCGCCGACGAGTCCGCCGGCGGGCGCCGACGCGGGGGCGGGGTGCTCGGTCGCTCCGCAGACCGCGCACGGCTCGCCGTCGGCCAGTCCCCGGGCGAGCTCCGCGGCGAAGTGATCGAGGCGGCGCTCGGCGATCTCGACGTACCGGCCGCCGGCGTCGACGGCGGCCCGCTGGGCGTCGGCGTGCCGCGCGCGCAGCTCCCGGACCTTTCCGGCGAGGGCGTCTCGACGCGCGGCGTGGTGGGCACGGCGCTCCGCATCGGCCTTCTCGCGCCCGAGATCCTCGAGCCGGCCGGCGGCCGACTGCGCGGCCTCGAGGGCCGCGACGGCCTGCGGGCGGGCCGCGTCGATCCGGCGGACCGCGGCCTCGCGGTCCGCGATCGAGGCCGCGAGCGCGACGGCGCGCGCCTCGAGCCCGCGCAGCGCCTCCTCCTCGCCGACGACGGCTCGCTCGGTCTCGAGCAGCGCCTCGACCGCACCGGCATCGCGACGGCGCGCGTCGGCGAGCGCGGCGAGGTCGTCGGGGCGCGCGTCGTCGGCGATCACGATCCCGGCGCGCCGCGACGCCTCGATCGCGGCACGTGCGGCCCGCTCCGCCGCCGTCTCCGTCCGCTGCCGGCCGCGGAGCGCCTCGAGGACCGCCCGGACAGGTGCGGCGCGCCGCGCCGCGGCGAGCTCGTCGCGGGCCGCGGCCTGCTCGGCCGCTCCCGCCTCCCATTCCGCGACGGCGGCGCGGGCCTTCCGGTGGGCCTCCTGCCGGTCGGCGAGCTCGCGCGCCTCGGCGAGCGCGGCCTCGGCCCTCTCACGTGCCGACTCCGCCTCGCGGCGCGCCTCGACCGCCGTCGCCGTCTGCGCCTCCGCGACGACGACCTGTCGGTCCAGCCAGTCCGCCGCGAGCGCGGGCTCGTCCTCCCAGCCCTCGGGTGCCTCGGCCTCGCGGTCGAGCGTCCGCGCGCTGTGCTCGGCGGCCGCGACCGCATCCTGCAGCTCCCGAACGGCCTCGGCGGCGTCCGCCCGCGCGCGCTCGGACTCGGCCTTCAGCCAGCGCTCGACGTCCGTGAAGCGCGTGACGTCGAAGAGCTCGCGCAGGAGCCGCTCGCGGTCGTCGGTCTTCGCGTGGAGGAAGCGCTGGAAGCCCCCCTGCGGGAGGAGGACGACCTGCCGGAACTGCTCGCGCGTCATCCCGAGCGCGTCGCGCAGCTCCTCGCCCGCCTCGTCGAGGCGCATCGACACGAGCGTCTCCCCGCCGTCGGCCTCCACCTCGACGACTCGGACCGAGGCCTGGTCCTCGACGAGCCGGTCCTCTCCGCGCAGGGCCGGGCGGAGCTGGGGGGGACGGCGCTCGATCCGCAGCCGCCGGCCGCCCAGCGTCGCTTCGAGGACGACCTCCGTCGGGACGTCGCGGGCGGCGTGGTGCGAGCGCAGCGACCGGGGGTCGCGCTCCTCGGAGACGGTCCCGTAGAGGGCGAAGCAGACGGCGTCGAGCACGGTCGTCTTGCCGGCGCCCGTGCGACCGGTGAGGAGGAAGAGCCCGGCGTCGTTGAGGGCGTCGAAGTCGACGACCTCGCGGCCGGGGAAGGCGAGAAACGCCTGCAGCTCGAGCCGGTGGAGCCGCATCAGCCGCGGACCTCGGCGATCCGGCTCGACCCGAGGGCGCGGTCGAGGAGGTCCTCCTCCTCGGGCGTGAGTTCCGTCCCGCGGACGTCCTCGACGAACCGGGTGAGGAGCGCGCGGTCGTCGAGGCCCTCCAGACGGGTCGCGTAGGAGTCCTCGGCGAGCGGGCGCGCGCCCTCCGGGGCGAAGACGAGCGCCGCCGCGTGGGGGAAGCGCCCGCGCAGCCGCGCCATCGCGTCGTCCGGCCGCACGGCGTCGGTGAGCGTCGCGTGGACCCATGCGCCCTCGGCGTCGTCGAGGCCGGGGTCGGCGAGGAGGTCCTCGAGCGTGCCGCGCACGCTCCTCAACGGGCGCAGGACGGGGCAGGGCACGAGCTCGTGCGTCGTCCCGAGCCCCATGACCTCCGTGACGCAGAGCGACTTCTCGTGGCCCGCCTCCGAGAACGAGAGCGCGACCGGCGAACCGGCGTAGCGACCGTGCGCCCCCGCGCGCTGGGGCGCGTGGAGGTGCCCGAGGAGGACCGCGTCGACCCCGTCGAAGACCGAGGCCGGGACCGAGGCCGAGCCGCCGACCGAGAGGTCGCGCTCGCTGTCGGACTCGACGGCGCCCGTGACGAACGCGTGTGCGACGACCGCCGTCGGGACGTCCCCTCCGCGCTGCCCGAGGTCCGCCCGGACGCGCGCCATCGCCGCCGCGAGGACCGAGACGTGGGACCGCTCCTCGGCCGCGAGCTCGGCGCGCACGACGTCGGGCTCGAGGTAGGGGAGGGGGTAGACGAGCCCGTCGCCGACCGCGACCGGCGACCCGCAGTCCCGCGGGCGCGTGCGGAGGTGGACGCCGGCGCGCTCGAGGACGCGGCTGCCGAACCCGAGCCGGTCGACCGAGTCGTGGTTGCCGCTGATGACGATGACGGGGCACACCTCGCTGAGGCGGTGCAGCGCCTCGTCGGCGAGCCGGACGGCGTCCACCGGCGGCAGCGCGCGGTCGTAGAGGTCGCCCGCGACGACGACCGCGTCGACCTGCGCCTCGCGCGCGACGTCGACCGCGTGGTCGACGGCCGCGGCCTGGGCGTCGAGGAGCGACTCGCCGTGGAAGCTGCGGCCGAGGTGCCAGTCCGCGGTGTGGAGGAGACGCATCACGGCGAGGATGTCGCGTGCGCCGGACGTGATCTGACCTCCCCTCCCGTGCCCGGGGAGCGCCGCGCCCGGCGCCTCACGTGGTTGGATACGTCGTGTGAACGTCACCGGCCAGCTGAGTCAGAAGCTCTTCACCGTCCGCCAGCTCGTCGAGGCGGGGATGGTGCGACCGACCCGCCCCGACCGCCTCCTGCGCACCGGGCTCGCGCTCGCCAAGTGGGGCCCGACGCCCGCGGCCGGCTACACGGCGAGCGCGATCCGCTACCCGGACGAGGTCGCGATCGTCGACGAGCTCGGCGAGCTGACCTTCGCGGAGGTCGCGCGCCGCTCGAACGCGCTCGCCGACGCGCTCGCCGCCCGCGGCATCGGAGAGGGCGACGGCGTCGCGATCATGTGCCGCAACCACCGCGGCTTCATCGACATCACGGTCGCGTGCTCGAAGCTCGGGGCGAACGCGCTCTATCTCAACACGATGTTCGCGAAGCCGCAGATCACCGACGTCTGCGCGCGCGAGGAGCCCGTCGCGATCGTCTACGACGAGGAGTTCGCAGAGCTCGTCGGCGACGCCCGCGAGAACCGCAGGTCGTTCGTCGCCTGGTCCGAGCCCGGCTCGGCGCACGAGGTCCCCACCCTCGAGGAGCTCATCTCCGAGGGGTCCGACCGCGATCGCACGCCTCCGTCGGAGAAGGGCCGCGTCGTCATCCTCACCTCGGGCACGACCGGCACGCCGAAGGGCGCGAACCGCAAGCAGCCCGAGTCGCTCGACCCGGCGGCGGCGCTCTTCTCGAAGATCCCGCTGCGCGCCCGCGAGAAGACGCACATCGCCGCCCCGATGTTCCACTCGTGGGGGTTCGCGCACTTCACCCTCGGGATGGGCCTCAGCTCGACGCTCGTCCTGCGGCGGCGGTTCACCCCCGAGGGGATGCTGCAGGCGGTGAGCGAGCACCGCTGCACGGCGCTCGTCGTCGTCC
Organism: Paraconexibacter sp.; assembly: GCF_059438195.1. Lineage (NCBI taxonomy): Bacteria > Bacillati > Actinomycetota > Thermoleophilia > Solirubrobacterales > Paraconexibacteraceae > Paraconexibacter > Paraconexibacter sp. The sequence goes on along the minus strand of NZ_JBLKKY010000011.1, from coordinate 74,092 downwards.
CGGTGATGCTCCAGCGCACGCTCGAGCTCCCGCCCGAGACGCTGCGCAAGTACGACACGTCGTCGCTGCGCGTCATCGGGGCGTCGGGGTCCGCGCTGCCCGGTGAGCTCGGGATCCGGGTCATGGACGCCTTCGGGGACGTCCTCTACAACCTCTACGGCTCGACGGAGGTCGCCTGGGCGACGATCGCCACGCCCGCGGACATGCGCGCCGCGCCCGGGACCGCCGGCCGGCCGCCCCGCGGGACGGTCGTCCGGCTCTACGACGCCGAGGGCAGCCCGGTCCCGCAGGGCGAGACAGGCCGCATCTTCGTCGGCAACGAGATGCTCTTCGAGGGCTACACGGGCGGCGGCGGCAAGGACGTCATCGACGGCCTCATGTCGACCGGCGACGTCGGCCACTTCGACGAGGGCGGCCGTCTCTTCGTCGACGGCCGCGACGACGAGATGATCGTGAGCGGCGGGGAGAACGTCTTCCCGCGGGAGGTCGAGGACATCCTCTCCGACCACGACGCGGTCGACGAGGCCGCCGTCGTCGGCGTCGACGACGAGCAGTTCGGCCAGCGGCTCAAGGCCTTCGTCGTCGTCACGCAGGGCAAGGAGGCGACCGAGGACGACCTCAAGGCCTACGTGAAGGCGAACCTCGCGAGCTACAAGGTCCCGAGGGAGATCGTCTTCATGGACGAGCTGCCGCGCAACGCGACGGGCAAGGTCCTCAAGCGCGAGCTGGAGTAGGGGTCCCGGGCGGGTGCGGACATCCCCCTGCGCTCCGCATCCCGGCCTTCGGCCGTGATGCGACGCCGCTCCGGGGGACGTCCGCCCCCGCCCGACGCCGGCGCCCCGGTGGCGCCCGGTCAGGCCGTGATGCGACGTTCCCCCTCAGCGGCGTCCGAGCCGGAGCCGGAGACGGAGGCGAGAGCGAGGGGGAACGTCACATCGCGGCCGCACCGAGGCATCGACGCGCCGCCGACCCAGCTGATGCGCTCGCTACCCTCGACGTGATGGCCCAGAGGACCGACACCTTCGACCTCGCCGCCCTCCGCCTCACGCCCGGGGAGGGGCGCCGCCTCGACAGCCTCGCCGTCCCGCTCGGGACGTTCGACTTCAGCGGCGAGGAGTACGCCGCCGCGCCGTCCGAGGTCCCGGTCGTCCTCGACGTCTCGCGGATGAACGGCGGCGGCTACAGCCTCCGGCTGCGCTTCGAGGCGCAGCTCGTGGGGCGGTGCATGCGCTGCCTCGAGGAGGCCGAGCCGAGCTTCGACGTGGATGCCCGCGAGGTCGACGTCCCCGGCGCCGACGACGACGACCTCACGAGCCCCTACGTCGACGAGGCCGAGCAGCTCGACCTCCACGGGTGGGCGCGTGACGCCTTCGCGCTCGCGCTCCCCGCGCAGCTCGTCTGCCGTCCCGACTGCGCGGGGCTCTGCCCCGAGTGCGGCGCGAACCTCAACGAGGCCGGGCCCGACCACCACCACGAGCGGCCCCCGGACCCGCGCTGGGCGAAGCTGCGCGAGCTCGACCTCGGCGACGGGGACGCCTGAGCGTCCACGTGGACCCCCGCTCCCTGCCGCTCCTCCGCGGCCTCCCCGGCGTCGCGGCCGCGAGCCCCCTCGTCCTCGAGGTCGACCTCACCCGCGGCATCGCCGTCGAGCCGCCCGCCGACCCGGTCAGCGCGCTGCGCCAGCGCCAGGTCCCGCTCCTCGCCGACGTCGCGCGCGGCCTGCGGCGCGCCGCCGAGGACGAGCGCGTCGCCGCCGTCACGGTCCACGTCGGGGACGACGTCTCGAGCGCCGTCGCCGACGAGATCGGCCTCGGCCTCGATGCGCTTCGCGCCGCGAGAACGCCCACGTACGCCTTCTCCGAGTCCTACGGCGAGGCGGGCGCCGGCACCGTCCCGTACGCCCTCGCCTCCCGCTGCGACGAGGTCTGGCTGCAGCCGACCGGCCAGGTGGGCCTCACCGGCGTCGCCGCCGTCATCATGCTCGCCCGCGGCGTGCTCGAGCGCGTCGGCGTCGAGCCGCAGTTCTCGCGCCGCCACGAGTACAAGACCGCCGCCGACCTCTTCGCGGCGACCGAGGTGACCGCCGCGAACCGCGAGATGACCGCGCGGCTCACGGAGTCGGCCGCCGAGGAGCTCCTGCGCGTCGTCGCCGAGCGGCGCGGGATCGGGGCCGAGGACCTCCGCACGCTCGTCGACCGCGCGCCGCTCTCGGCCGTCGAGGCGACGGAGGCGCGGCTCGTCGACCGGCTCGGGTACCGCGACGAGCTCGACGCCCGCGTCGACGAGCGCCACCCCGGGGCGGAGCGGCTCTACGCGCACCGGTACGCACGGCGCCGCGAGCGCTCGCCGCTCGCGGAGATGCGCCGGCGCAAGGTCCCCCTCGTGGCGGTCGTCGGCGTCCGCGGGCCGATCGTCTCGGGTCACGGGCGCTCCGCCGGGATCGGCACGAGCACCGTCGGCTCCGAGGCCGTGACCGCGGCGCTGCGCTCGGCGCGCGAGAGCGAGCGGGTCGCCGCCGTCCTCCTCGAGGTCGACTCGCCGGGCGGATCCGCCGTCGCCTCCGACGCGATCCGCCGCGAGGTGCACCGCGTCCGCGAGTCGGGGCGTCCGGTCGTCGCCTCGATGGGGAGGGTCGCCGCGTCCGGCGGCTACTTCGTCGCGATGGGCGCCGATCGCGTCCTCGCGCTCCCGACGACGCTCACCGGGTCGATCGGCGTCCTCGCGGGGAAGTTCGTCGCCGCCGGCCTCATCGACCGGGTCGGCCTCGTCCGCGAGCTCGTCGCCTCCGGCGAGAACGCGACGATGTTCTCCCCCGATGCGCCCTTCACCGAGGCGCAGCGGGAGCAGCTCGAGGGGTGGCTCGACGAGATCTACGCGGACTTCACGCGCAAGGCGGCCGAGGATCGCGGCATGCCGCTCGAGGATCTCGAGCGGGTCGCCCGCGGCCGCGTGTGGACGGGGGCCGACGCCGTTCGGCACGGGCTCGTCGACGTGCTCGGGGGCCGCGAGGCCGCCGTCGACGCCGCGTGCGAGCTCGCCGGGCGCGCACGGGCGGACGTCGAGATCGTCTCCTGGCCGCCGCTCGGCCTCGTCGACCGCCTCAAGCCGGCGGACTCGAGCCGGGCGCCGTCCGCCGCGGTGGCGCGGATCCCCGCGACCGGTCTGCGCGAGCACCTCACGGCGCTGGCGGCGACGGCGGGCGCGCCGGCCGGGGTGCTGGCCCTGCCGGGCCATCTCGAGCTCCGCTGAGCGCCGCGGCGACCGATCGTCTACCCTGCGTGGTCGCCCATGGCCGTCCCCAAGCAGAAGCAGTCGCACAGCCGCACCGCGAAGCGCCGCGCGCAGCACAAGATCAGCGCGCCGACGTTCAACGAGTGCCCGCAGTGCCACAGCCCGCGCCGCCCGCACCGCGTGTGCCCGAACTGCGGCACGTACGCGGGGCGGACCGTCGTCGCGCCGCAGGCGCACGACCACGACCACTGACCGCGCCATGACCGGCGCGCCCGGTCGGGAGCCCGCCACGGCGTCGCCGCCCCGCACGATCGTCGCGGTCGATGCCGGAGGCGCCGACCTCGGTCCCGCCGAGGTCGCGGCCGGCGCGGCGATCGCCGCCGAGCGCGGCGTCCGCGTCCGCGTCTACGGCGACGCGTCCGCGATCGGGGACGTCCCGGAGGGCGTCGAGGTCGTCGACGCCCCGATCTCGATCGCGAAGGAGCCCGACCCCGCTCGGGCCGTCCGCGCGCACCCCGAGGCCTCGATCGTCCAGGCGGTCCGCGCGGTGAAGGCGGGCGAGGCCGACGCCTTCGTGAGCGGCGGCTCGACGGGCGCCGCCCTCGCCGCGGGTCTCTTCGACCTCAAGCGCCTGCGCGGCGTGCACCGGCCCGCGCTCGCGCTCCCCGTCCCCGTCCCCGGGGCGCCCGTCACCCTGCTCGACGTCGGCGCGAACGTCGAGGTCCGGCCCGAGCACCTCGTCCAGTTCGCGTTCATGGGTGCGGCGTTCGTCCAGGCGGTGCTCGGCGTCGAGCGGCCGCGCGTCGGGCTCCTCTCGAACGGCGAGGAGGCGACGAAGGGCACGCCGCTCGTCGTCGAGGCGCACGCCGCCCTCGCGGAGCGCGCCGCCGGCTCCCCGGTCATGGACTTCGTCGGGAACGTCGAGGGGACCGACGTCGTGAGCGGCCGCGCGGACGTCGTCGTCACCGACGGGTTCACCGGCAACATCGCGCTGAAGCTCGTCGAGGGCGTCTCGCAGACGATGGTGAGCGCGATCCGGGACGTCGCGATGTCCTCGCCGCGCGCGAAGGCCGGAGGCATCCTGCTCAAGCCCGCCCTGCGCGGCTTCCGCGACGAGATCGACCCCGAGGGGCCCGGCGGCGCCTACCTCCTCGGGCTTCGCAGCCTCGGCGTCGTGCCGCACGGCCGCTTCACCCGGTACGGCTTCTCGCAGGCGATCCTGCTCGCCGCCCGCGGAGCCTCGGCCGACGTCGTCGGGAGGACGCACGCGGCGCTCGAGGCCGCCGGGGCCCTGCGCCGCCGCTCCGGCGATGATTCGGCCCCGTCCGATCAAGGCTCTACGGTGCGTACGTCATGACTCGTGACGAGGTGTTCACCCTCATCCGCGACCATCTCGCCGACGAGCTCGAGCTCGATCCCGCGAGGGTCACGCCCCAGACGCGCTTCCGCGAGGACCTCGAGGCCGACAGCCTCGACCTCTACACGCTCGTGCAGGAGCTCGAGGACTCCTACGGCGTCGCGATGAGCGACGAGCAGGCCGCCCGCATCACGACGGTCGAGCAGGCGATCGACTTCGTCCTCGAGCACTCCGCGGCCTGACGCCGCCCGCCCGTGCCCCCGAGCTCCCCGGTCCGCTGAAGCGCCTCCGCGAACTTCTCGACGGCCTCTCCGACGACCTGTCGCGTCAGGTGTTCACGCACGCGTCCTGGACCGAGCGGTCGTCGGACTCCTACGAGCGGCTCGCGTTCCTCGGCGACAGCGTCCTCGGCCTCGCGATCACCGCGCACCTCTACCCGCGGCTCGAGGCCGAGCGCTTCGGCGCCGGGCGGCTCACGAAGATCCGCGCCCAGACCGTCTCCGGCGCCGCCTGCGCACGCGTCGCGCAGCGGCTCGACGTGCCGGCCGCCCTGCGTGCCGCCGCCCCGGAGGGCCAGGCGACGAGCGCCGCCGCGCTCGAGACCGAGCGCGTCCTGGCGTCGGTCACCGAGGCGGTCATCGGGGCCTGCTACCTCGAGCACGGCTACGAGGAGACGGCCGCCGCCGTCGTCGAGGCCTTCTCGCCCGAGCTCGACGAGGCGCTCGAGCACCCCGTCGACTTCAAGTCGACGCTCCAGGAGCGTCTCGCGCGCCGCGGCGCGGTCGTCGAGTACGAGGTGACCGCCGAGCTCGGTCCTCCCCACGACCGGGAGTTCGAGGTGCGGGCCGTCGTCGCCGGCGAGTCGGTCGGCAGCGGCCGGGGACGGTCGAAGAAGCAGGCCGAGCAGGAGGCCGCGCGGGCGGCCCTCGAGCAGATCGACGCGGCGGTCGCGGGACGTCCCTCGCCCGCCGCGGGGACGGAGTGACGATGCATCTCAAGTCCATCACCCTCAAGGGCTTCAAGTCGTTCCCGGATCGCACGAAGCTCGACTTCGGCGACGGCGTGAGCGTCATCGTCGGTCCGAACGGCTCGGGCAAGTCGAACGTGACGGACGCCGTGCTGTGGGCGATGGGCGAGCAGTCGCCCCTCGCCGTCCGCGGGCAGTCGATGCAGGACGTCATCTTCGGGGGCGGCAAGGGCGTCCAGGCCCGGTCGAGCGCCGAGGTCGAGATCGTGCTCGACAACGGCGACGGCACCGTCGACCTCCCGGTCGGCGAGATCTCGATCGTGCGGCGCCTCGACCGGTCAGGGGACGGCGAGTACCGCCTCAACGGCGCGAAGTGCCGGCTCGTCGACGTCCTCGAGGTCCTCTCCGACACCGGTCTCGGCAAGGAGATGCACTCCGTCGTCTCGCAGGGGCGCGTCGAGGCGATCGTCACCTCGAAGCCGAAGGACCGCCGTCTCCTCATCGAGGAGGCCGCCGGCCTCGGCAAGCACCGCAAGCGGCGCCGGCGCGCGCAGCTCAAGCTGGAGCGCACCCAGGACAACCTCGACCGCGCGCTCGACGTCGAGCGCGAGGCGCGGTCGCGGCTGCGGCCGCTCAAGCGCCAGGCCGAGGCGGCCGAGCTGCACGAGCGCCTCGAGCGTCAGACCCGCGAGGCGAGGTGGGAGCTCGCGCGCGACACCGTCCGCGCGAAGCGGCTCGAGAAGGCCGCCGCCGAGGAGGCCGCCGCGGAGGCGCGCAGCGCCCGCGACGAGGCGCAGGCCGAGCTGGGGGCCGTCGCCGCCCGGCGCGAGAAGGCCGAGGAGGCGCTCGCCAAGCGCGCGGAGCACCGCGACGTCCTCATGCGCCGCGCGGGAGCGGCGCGCGGCAGCGCCGACCGCATCGAGATGCGCCTCGAGCGCACGCGGGAGACCGCCGAGAACGTCGCCGAGCGGGCCGAGAACCGCGCCCGCCAGCTCGAGGTCCTCCGGCGGCAGGCCGCCGAGGACCAGCCGGACGAGGCGGGCATGGAGCGCATCGAGGCCCTCGACGCCAAGCTCGCGCGGCTCGACGAGGAGCGCGAGGCCGCGCTCGCCCGCGAGGTCGCCGCGCTCGAGGCGCGCCGCGAGGCCGCGGTCGCACGGGCCGCCGAGCTCGCCGAGGAGGTGGAGCGCACGCAGGCGGCGCTCGCCGAGGCCGACCAGGCCTGCGACGTCGCCCGGACGGCGCGCCGCGCGGCCGAGACGACCGCGGAGGCCGCACGTCGCGACGCGGCGCGGATCGGCGCGGAGCTCGCCTCGGCGAACCAGTTCCTGCGCACCCACACGTCGATGGGCGACGGCACGCAGGCGCTCGCCGACGCCCTCGAGGTCGAGGAGGGCTTCGAGCTCGCGCTGAGCGCGGCGCTCGGCGCGCGGCTGACCGCGGGCATCGTCGACGACGTGGCCGCCGCGCGCGACCTCCTCGGGGGCGCGGGGCCCGACGGCGGGCACGCGCTCGTCGCGGGCGGGGAGACCGCCGGAGGGGACGCCGCACCCGCTCCGCCGGTGCCCGGCGCACGCTCGCTCGGCGAGATGGTCGGCGGCCCGGCTCGAGAGCTGGCGCTCGCGCGCCGGCTCCTCGGCTCCGCGTGGGTCGTCGACGACATCGCGGCGGTGCCCGACGACTTCACCGGCACCGCGGTCACGGTCGAGGGGCACGCGTGGTTCGGCGCGACGCGCGAGATGATCCGCGCGGCGCAGGGCGGGAGCGAGCGCGTGCTCGCCGAGCGCAACCGCCGCGACCGCCTCATCGGCGAGAGCGAGAAGGCGGTCCAGGCCGAGCGGGCGGCCCAGCAGGCCGTCGAGGCGGCGACCTCGGCGGTGACGGCGGCGGACGCGACGCGCGAGGACACCGACCGCGCCGCGCGCGACGCCCAGCGCGCCGTCAACGCCGCGCGCGAGGACGAGCGGCAGATCGGCCTCCTCATCGAGCAGCGCAAGGACGCCCCGGAGGACGCCCAGAGCGCGGTCCGGCGCGCCCAGGTCGAGGGCGAGCTCGCCGCGGAGCGGCGCGTCGCCGAGCGAGCGGCCCGCGAGCGGGAGGAGCGCGAGCGGCGCATCCGCTTCCTCGAGGCCAAGCTCGAGCGCGACCGCGCGCTCGGGCCCGTCGCCGTCCGGCTGGCCGAGGCTCTCGACGCGGCGCTCGAGGCCGTCCGCGAGCGGGTGACCGAGTTCGAGGAGGCGCTCCGCGCCGACCGCGAGGAGGGGGAGGGCGTCGCCGCCGAGCTGCGGGCGTGCGCCTCCGAGGAGGCGCGGATCCAGCAGCACCTGCGCGAGCGCGGGGACGCTCTCACCGCTGCGGAGGTGAAGGCGCAGCAGGCACGCGACCACGAGCACGAGGCGGCGGAGGAGCTCACGGTCCTCGCCGAGCAGCTCGGCCTCGACTTCGGCCCGTCCGAGGAGCCGCTCGGGGAGGAGGCGGTCGCCGCGCTCCGGCAGCGGATCGAGCGCCTGCAGAAGCGCCGCGAGCAACTCGGCCCGGTCAACCCGCTGGCGAAGGCGGAGTACGACGAGGCGATCGCGCACGTCGAGGAGCTCGAGCGCCAGCGCACGGACCTCGAGACGGCCCTCCGGGAGCTGCGCGCCTTCATCCGCGACACGGACAAGCAGATCCGCGAGACCTTCGAGGAGACCTTCGCCGCCGCCGCGAAGAACTTCGAGGAGCTCTCGGGCCGGCTGTTCCCCGGCGGCCGGGGGCGCCTGCGCCTCGTCCGCGAGGACTCCGGGCCGCGGCCGGTCATCGGCGGCGGCGAGCCGTCCGGCGACGGGGTCGCCGAGCTGACGGCGGAGGCGGCGGCCGAGGCCGCGGCCGACGAGGAGGCGGAGGCCTCGGAGGGAGGGTTCGACCCCGACGACCTGCTCGGCGTCGAGATCGAGATCACGCCGGCGGGGAAGGCGATGAAGCGCCTCACGCTCCTCTCGGGCGGCGAGAAGTCGATGACGGCGATCGCGTTCCTCTTCTCGGTCTTCCTCGCGAAGCCGTGCCCCTTCTACATCCTCGACGAGGTCGAGGCCGCGCTCGACGACCTCAACATCGGGCGCTTCCTCGACCTCCTCGAGACGTACGCCGACCGCGCGCAGTTCATCGTCGTCACGCACCAGAAGCGGACGATGGAGGCGGCCGACACGCTCTACGGCGTCTCGATGGGCGACGACGGGGTCTCGAAGGTCGTCTCCCGCAAGCTCCCGCCGCGCGAGCTCGTCGCCGACCAGGAGCGCAAGCGCGCCGGCGCGGGCGCCGCCTGACCCGATGGGCAAGCGCAGCCGACGCCGCAAGGACGGCGAGCCGGGGGACGGGCCGCCGCCGTCGTCCCCCGAGGACGCCGGGGAGTCGCCGGCCGATGACGAGGAGCCCGGGGACGAGCAGTCCGGGCCTCTGCAGCCCGACGCGCGGCTGCGCGAGGTCTCCCTCCTCGTCGAGGAGGTCGACTACGTCCACCAGCTCTATCGCTGGCTCATCCACACGGGCGAGGTGCCGACCGGCCAGGACTGGCTCAAGCGCGAGCCGTGGCCGCATCCCGACTACGTCATCGACGTCTTCGGGTCGTGGGACAAGTTCCTCGCGCACGCCGGGATCCCGACGTCCCCGCTGCTCGCCCGCCTCCGCGACGCCGACGCGTCCGCGCGCGACGTCGCCGCGCGGGAGAAGCGGCTCGAGAAGGAGCTCTCCCGCGTCGAGGACCTCCGGCGCCAGGCCGAGACCGCGAAGCTCGTCCGGGAGGCGGCCGAGGCCGAGCGCGACGACCAGCGCGCGCAGGTCGAGCGCCTGCAGCGGACCGTCGAGTCCGCCGAGTCGCGCGCCGCTGCCGCCGAGGCCCGCCTGCACGAGCGGACGGCGGCGGCCGAGGCTGCCGCACCGGCCGACGAGGCGGCCGACGAGCGGCTCACGGCCCTCGCCGACGAGCTCGAGGCGGTGCGCGCGCACCGCGAGGAGCTGCTCCGCCGGGTCGAGGAGCTCGAGGAGGCGGCCGCGCACGACGCCCGCTCGATCACGCGGCTCTCGGCGCTCCTCGCGGAGGCCGGCGGTCCGCCGCCGGAGACGGCGGAGGTCGCCGCCGACGAGGAGCCCTCGACGGTGCTCGAGGCCGTCGACCGCGCCGCGGAGCGCACCGAGCACCTCGTCTTCACCGCGGCGGCCCGCGAGTCCGCCGCCGACAGCCCGTACCGGCGCCCGCAGGAGATCCTCGACACGCTCCTCAAGCTCGAGGAGCTCGCCGCCCTCTACGCGGACCCGACCGGCTTCGGCCGCTCGCTCCAGCAGGCGGCGACCGAGCGGGGCCTCACCTGGCGCCAGGACGTGAGCGAGCTCGCGCGCTCACGGCATCCGCAGCACTACACGGTGACTCACGAGGGTCACCGGCTCGACCTCGGCCCGCACGTGGCGATCGGCTCCGGCTCCGGCGCGGGCTTCATCGCGCGGATCTACCTCCACGTCGCCGACGGGTCCGGCGACGTCCCCCGCGGCGTCTACGTGGGGCACGTCGGCCGGCACCTGCCGGACACGACGACCTGACCATCCCTCCTGACGAAACTCACGCTCGGGGTGAGCTTCGTCAGGAGGGATGGGCTCGTCGGTGGGGCTAGCGGCCGTCGCCGCGGCGCTCCTTCGCGTGCTCGGGCCGCAGCTCGATCCACAGCGCCCGGCCGGCGGCGAGGGTCGCGCCGTCCGGACCGACGAGCCAGACGGCGTTCTCGCGCTTGCGGCCGTCGTGGTGCAGCGGCGCGCTGAGAATGAGGTGCTCGACGCCCGCCTGCGGCGTCTGTCGGACGTCGACGGCGAAGCGGCCGAGGACGATCGGCTTCTCGCCGGTCGGGTCCTGCGCGGGGGCGCTGCTCGGGCAGTCGAGCGCCGCCCACACCATGTGCTCCGTCGTCTCCTCCTCCGTCGGCGTCCACGTCACGCCCCAGAGATGGCGGGAGGGGTCGAGCTCGCCGGCGAAGAGGCGGAGGGCGTCCCCGCGCTCCCGGTCGGGGCCGCAGCCGAAGCAGGTGGGGAACGGGTGGTACTCGCGGAGCGCCTCGGCGGTCGGCATCGCCGCGCGCACGTCGGCGGCGTCGACCTGCGGCGGAGGGCCGACGTCCACGGTCGTCGGCGCCCCGGTCGCGATGGTCGTCCCGGCGGCGGAGAGCGTGAGCCCGCCGTCGGCGGGCTCGAGGGTGAGCGGCTCGTCGAGCGGGGGAGGGGCGAGGAGCATCACCTCCGCGGGGCCGTCGATCGCCGTGCCGACGAGACCGGCGCTGTAGCCGCCGTGCGCGCTCGCCGGCGGGCCGTTGAACCTGCGGTCGATGGTGACGGTGCTCATATCTCCTTCTCCGCGAAGAACGTCGCGACGGGGTTGTCGTTGAAGTTGCCGATCTCGACGTAGCCCGCCGAGCGGTAGAGGTGCTGGGCGTCGGGCTGTCGAGGGCCGGTGTCGAGCCGGGCGATCCGATAGCCGAGGGCCCGGGCCTCGTCCTCGAGGGCGGCGAGGAGCGCGCGGGCGACGCCGCGCCCCCGCGCCTCGGGGACGACGTACATCTTCTTGATCTCGCAGGCCGGGCGGGCGGGATCGCCCTCGAGGCGCTTGATCCCGCCGCAGCACACCGCGTCGTCGCCGATCCACCCGACGAGGAACGCGCCGTCCGGCGGCGACAGCTCGCGCGGCCCGGCGGCGGGCATCGCGGCGCCGTCGAGCTCGAGGCCGTCGTACATCTCGGCGACCTCCGCGCGCATCGCCGCGGCGAGCCGCCCGCCGGCCCCCGCGTCGACGCTGTCGCGCCGGAACTCGATCTCGACGTCCACGGCGGTATCGTCGCGCACTCCGATGCCCAGGGACTGGACGGACCTCTTCATCACCGGCGACGGCGCCGCCCCCGCGGACGGCGCCGAGGAGCCCGAGAAGCGTCGCGGCTTCTTCAAGCGCCTGCGGCAGAATCTCTCGAAGACGCGGCAGGCGCTCGGGGCCGAGATCCAGGCGACGCTCTTCGAGACGCTCGACGAGGAGACGTGGGAGCGCCTCGAGGAGGCGCTCATCATGGCGGACGTCGGCGCGGCGACGACCGCGCGCGTCGTCGCGCAGCTCGAGGCCGAGACCGAGCGCGGCGAGGTCGAGGGCGGCGAGCAGCTCACGCAGCGGCTCATCGAGCTCCTCGCCGGCATCGCCCGGCCCGAGGACGAGGAGGCGGGGCGCATCGACCTCCGCCACTCGCCGACGGTCATCATGGCCGTCGGGGTCAACGGCACGGGGAAGACGACGACGATCGGCAAGCTCGCCTGGCACCTCCAGAAGGAGCTCGGCAAGTCGGTCGTCCTCGGCGCGGCCGACACCTTCCGCGCCGCGGCGGTCGAGCAGCTCCAGGGCTGGGCGGAGCGCGCCGGGTGCGACATCGTCACCGGCCCGGAGGGCAGCGACCCGGGCTCCGTCGCCTTCGACGCGGTCGCGAAGGGCCGCGAGCGCGGCGCCGACGTCGTCATCATCGACACCGCCGGGCGGCTTCACAACCAGGAGCACCTCATGGAGGAGCTCGCGAAGATCCGCCGCGTCGTGCAGAAGCAGATGCCCGACGCCCCGCACGAGACGCTCCTCACCGTCGACTCCACGACGGGCCAGAACGGCCTCCGGCAGGCCGAGCTCTTCTCCCGGGCGGTGCCGGTCAACGGCATCGTCCTCACGAAGCTCGACGGCACCGCGAAGGGCGGCATCGCGCTGGCGATCTCCGGCGAGCTCGGCCTCCCGGTGAAGCTCATCGGCATCGGGGAGTCCCTCGACGACCTCCGGCCGTTCGACGCCGACGACTTCGCGCGCGCCCTCCTCGAGGGCTGAGTGCTTGCATCTCGACGGCCGACGGTGGCCGTCGAGATGCGAACTCCGCCGGGTCCTTCCACCTCGACAGCCGACGGTGGCTGTGGAGATGCAAGGAGTCCGCGCCGTCGAGCCATCGCCGGCGCGCCGGGAGGCGCAAGCCTGAGACCACTTCGCGACCGCACGCCCCCCACGGGCTCCGGACGCTCGGCTAGGCTCCGGCCCACATGGACGAGTGGGTGATCTGGGTCCTCCTGGCGGTCGCGTTCGCCGTCGGCGAGATCGTCAACCTCAGCTTCTTCCTCGCCCCGTTCGCGGCCGGCGCGCTCGTCGCGGCGCTCGTCTCGGCGGCGGGCCTCTCGCTCGTCCCGGCGATCGCCGTCTTCCTCGTCGTCTCGGGGGTCGCGTTCGCGGGACTGCGGCCGGTCGCCCGGCGGCACCTCCGCACGCCGCCGCAGATCCGCACGGGCACCGCCGCCCTCGTCGGCAAGAGCGCGATCGTCCTCGAGGAGATCGAGAACGACGCGGCCGCCGGGGCCGTGAAGCTCGACGGCGAGGTCTGGACCGCTCGCGCATTCGACGAGGACGCGGTCATCCCGGTCGGCTCGCGCGTCCAGGTCATCGAGATCCGCGGCGCGACCGCGATCGTGAGCGAATGACCCCTCGTCCGCGCAACCTCGCTGCGTCCATCCACCATCGGAGGTCCTAGCCATGGCCGGTCTCATCGTCGGCGGCGTCCTCGTCCTCTTCGCGCTCTTCGTCGCGGCGAAGACGGTGCGCATCATCCCCCAGGCACGTGCGGGCGTCGTCGAGCGCCTCGGGCGCTACAGCCGCACGCTGCAGCCGGGGCTCACGATCGTCATCCCGTTCGTCGACAAGGTGAAGCCGCTCATCGACCTCCGCGAGCAGGTCGTGAGCTTCCCGCCGTCGGGCGTCATCACCGAGGACAACGTGACGGTGAACATCGACACCGTCCTCTACTTCACGATCACCGATCCCAAGGCGGCGACGTACGAGGTCGCGAACCCGCTGCAGGCGATCGAGCAGCTCACGGTGACGACCCTGCGCAACGTCATCGGCGGCATGACCCTCGAGGACTCGCTCACCTCCCGGGACTCGATCAACTCGCAGCTGCGCACCGTCCTCGACGAGGCGACCGGCAAGTGGGGGATCCGCGTCAACCGCGTCGAGCTGAAGGCGGTCGACCCGCCTTCCTCGATCCAGGAGGCGATGGAGAAGCAGATGCGCGCCGAGCGCGACCGTCGCGCCGCGATCCTCAACGCGGAGGGCGTGAAGCAGTCGCAGATCCTCACCGCCCAGGGCGAGAAGGAGTCGGCGATCCTCACCGCACAGGGTCAGCGCGAGTCCGCGATCCTGCGGGCGGAGGGCGAGGCGAAGGCGATCTCGACGGTGTTCCAGGCGATCCACGACGGGGCACCCGACCAGGAGCTCCTCAGCTACCAGTACCTCCAGATGCTCCCCGAGCTGGCGAAGGGCGAGTCGAACAAGATCTTCGTCATCCCGAGCGAGTTCAACCAGGCGCTCGGCGGGCTGGGGAACGCCGTCTCGAAGCTCACGCAGCCGTCCGACAACGATCGCCAGACGAGCTGACCGGGTAGAGGTCCGCCGTGGAGGCGGACCTCTTCGTCGTCGCCTGCGCGGTCGTCGCGTTCGGGCTTCTCGCGGGGCGCCTGGAGGGCTCCCCGATCACGATGCCGATCGTCTTCACGGCGATCGGGGTCCTCGTCGCGCCCGGCGTCCTGGGCATCGTCGACTTCGACGTGAGCGACGAGGGCGTCGGCCTCCTCGCCGAGGTGACGCTCGTCGTCGTCCTGTTCACGGACGCCTCGCGCATGGACCTGCGCGCGATCGCCCGCCATCACCGCCTCGCGCAGCGGCTCCTCGTCCTCGGGCTGCCGCTCGCGATCGTCATCGGGCTGGGCGCCGGGCTCCTCCTCTTCCCCGACATGCCGGTCGCCGCGGTGGCGCTGCTCGCCGCGACCCTCGCGCCGACCGACGCCGCGCTCGGCCAGGCGTTCGTCAGCGACACGGCCGTCCCCGGTCGCATCCGCCAGACCCTCAACGTCGAGAGCGGGCTCAACGACGGGCTCGCCGTGCCGTTCATCATCGTGCTGCTCGACGTCGCGCGGGACGAGGCGGGCTCGGTGCTCGGCTACGTCGGGCTCGTCGCGCAGCTCGTGGGCCTCGGCCTCGTCGCCGGCGTCGCCGTCGGCGCCGTCGGGGGCGCGCTCCTCGCCCGCGCCTCCGCTCGCGGCTTCACGACGCCGACGACCGAGCGGCTCTCGACGATCGCCCTCGCGGTGGCCGCCTACTCGGGCGCCGAGCTCGTCGGCGGCAACGGGTTCGTCGCCGCCTTCGTCGCCGGGCTGGTCATCGCGCTCGCGGCTCGCGGCCTCGTGCAGTCGTGCGGCGCGTTCGCCGAGGCCGAGGGACAGCTCCTCAGCCTCATCACGTTCCTCCTCTTCGGGACGATCGCGGTCGAGGTCGCCGGCGACCTCTCGTGGGAGATCGTCGTCTACGCCGTCGCGAGCCTCCTCGTCGTCCGCCCTCTCGCCGTCGTGCTCGCGACGCTCCGCACGGGCATCGACCGCGCGACCGTCGCCTACCTCGCGTGGGCGGGACCGCGTGGACTCGCGTCCATCGTCTACGCCGTGCTCATCGCCGAGACGGCGGGCGTCGCGGCGAGCGAGGAGGTGTTCACGATCGCCACGGCCACGATCGTCCTCTCGATCTTCCTCCACGGGAGCTCGGCCGCCGCGGTGAGCCGGCGCTACGCCGACGTCGAGCGTCCGGACGACGCCCCCGAGCACCACGAGGTCCCGGCGCTGCCGCCGCGATTCCGGCTGCGCGACGGCGAGCGCATCGCGGTCTCCCGTTGACGGCTCGCCGGGACCCCTACACTCAGCCACACCGTGTTCGACGCTCTCTCCGAGAAGCTCCAGGCGACCCTGTCCGACGTCCGCGGGCACGGGACGCTCACCGAGGACGACATCAAGAAGGCGATGCGGGAGATCCGCCTCGCCCTCCTCGAGGCGGACGTGAACTTCCGCGTCGTGAAGGAGTTCACGACGACGGTCCGCGATCGCTGCCTCGGCGCCGACGTCATCGGTCAGCTCAACCCCGGCCAGCAGGTCGTCAAGATCGTCCACGAGGAGCTCGCCGCGCTCATGGGCGGCGAATCGGCGGGCATCGCGTTCGCACCGCGTCCCCCGACGGTCATCCTCATGGCCGGCCTCCAGGGGTCCGGCAAGACGACCGCCACCGGCAAGCTCGCGCGCCACCTCAAGGAGGAGCACGGCTCGTCCGTCGCCGTCGCGGCCTGCGACGTCTACCGCCCGGCGGCGGTGGACCAGCTCGTCAAGGTCGGCGGCCAGGCCGGCGCGACGGTCTACGAGCAGGGGACCGATCGCAACCCCGTCGACATCGCCCGCTGGGCGCTGGACGAGGCGAAGAAGGACGGCAAGGACGTCCTCATCGTCGACACCTCCGGCCGCCTCCACGTCGACGAGAAGCTCATGGAGGAGCTGAAGGACATCCGGACGGCGATCCGGCCGCACCAGATCTTCCTCGTCGTCGACGCGATGACCGGCCAGGACGCCGTCAACGTCGCCGAGCAGTTCGCCGAGGCCGTCGCGTTCGACGGCGTCGTCATGTCGAAGCTCGACGGCGATGCCCGCGGCGGCGCCGCGCTGTCCGTGAAGGCGGTGACCGGCAAGCCGATCGTCTTCGCCTCGACCGGGGAGAAGCTCGATCAGTTCGAGCGCTTCCACCCCGACCGGATGTCGCAGCGGATCCTCGGCATGGGCGACGTCATGTCGCTCATCGAGAAGGCCGAGGCGCAGTACGACGAGGATCAGGCGAAGGAGCTCGAGCGCAAGCTGCGCCGCAACGAGTTCACGCTCGAGGACTTCCTCCTCCAGCTCAAGCAGATCCGCAAGATGGGCCCGCTCAGCTCGCTCCTCGGCATGATCCCCGGGTTCGCCGGCCAGCAGATGAAGAACCTCAAGGTCGACGAGCGCGAGATCGACAAGATCGAGGCGATCATCCTCTCGATGACCCCCGAGGAGCGGCGGCGTCCCGAGCTCATCAAGGGCTCCCGCCGCCTGCGGATCGCGAAGGGGTCGGGCACGACCGTCCAGGCCGTGAACCAGCTCGTGAAGCAGTTCGCCCAGATGCGGAAGGTCATGCAGCAGATCGGGAAGGGCAAGATGCCCGACATGCAGCAGCTCATGCGCCAGGGCGGCCGCTGAGGCCGACCGCGGCGCCCTCTCCGGAGGGACGGCGCCGCGCGCGATGCTCTACCCTCCTCGTTCGACTTTCCCGACCGATCTGAAGAGGAACCCCGTGGCTGTACGACTCAGGCTCACTCGCGTGGGCGGCAAGAAGGACCCGGTCTGGCGCGTCGTCGTCGCCGACCAGCGCTCGCCGCGCGACGGCCGCGTCATCGAGACGATCGGGCAGTACAACGCGCAGACCGAGCCGTCGACGATCGTCCTCAAGGAGGACCGCGTCCGCGAGTGGCTCGACAAGGGCGCCCAGCCGACCGCGACGGTCCGCAAGCTCCTGAGGACCCAGGGCATCGAGGCCTGAGGCCTCGCTCTCGCCGATGGCCGACGACACCGCGCTGCGCGACCTCCTCGAGTCCCTCGCGAAGCGGATCGTCGCGCACCCCGAGGACGTCGGGGTCGAGCAGTTCTCCGAGGACGACGGCACGGTCGTCCTCGAGCTCGCGGTCGCGGAGGACGACTACGGGCGCGTCATCGGCCGCGGGGGCCGCACGGCGAACGCCCTGCGGACCGTCGTGAAGGCCGCGGCCGTGCGCGGCAACCGCCGCGTCCTCGTCGACATCGTCGACTGAGCGCCCCGTGCGGGGCACGTCGCGATGACCTCCGCGGAGACGGACTGGCTGAGCGCCGGACGCGTCGGGCGTCCGCACGGCCTCGACGGGTCGTTCCACGTCACGCGACCCCGTGCCGCGCTGCTCACCGAGGGCGCGGAGCTCCGCGTCGCCGAGAGCGCCGCGCGCATCGAGCGCCGCGCGGGCACGGACGAGCGGCCGATCGTCCGCCTCGACGTCGCCCACGACCGCGAGTCGGTCGCCGCGCTGCGCGGCGCCGACCTCCTCGTCCACCGCGACCGGCTGCCGGCGCTTCCCGAGGGCGAGTACTGGCCCGAGGACCTCGCCGGCTGCGTCGTCCACGACGCGGGGACGCGCGTCGGCGTCGTCGCGCGCATGAGCGCCCTGCCCTCGTGCGAGGTCCTCGAGGTGCGCCGCGACGGAGGCGGCGAGCTCCTCGTGCCGATGGTCCGCGACGCGATCCGGGCCGTGGACGTGCCCGGCCGCGAGATCGAGATCGACCTCGCCTTCCTCGGCGAGGAGGAGGACTGATGCAGCTCGACGTCGTCACGCTCTTCCCCGACTGGTTCGAGTGGTTCCGCGGGCAGCGCCACATCGCGAACGTGCTCGCCGGCGGCCACGAGCTGCGCACGCTCAACCCGCGCGACCACACGCCCCTCAGCGGCCGCCAGGTGGACGACACGCCGTTCGGAGGCGGGGCGGGGATGGTCCTCCGCGTCGACGTCATGGACGCGGCGCTCCGCGGCTTCTACGGCGTCGACCCGGTCGACCTCCGCCGCGAGCGGCGGGTGATCGCCCTCATCCCCGGCGGCCGG
Organism: Paraconexibacter sp.; assembly: GCF_059438195.1. NCBI lineage: Bacteria > Bacillati > Actinomycetota > Thermoleophilia > Solirubrobacterales > Paraconexibacteraceae > Paraconexibacter > Paraconexibacter sp. Next base: position 56,005 of record NZ_JBLKKY010000011.1, on the reverse strand, counting down.
GTGCTCGACGACGCCTACGTCGACGAGCTCGCCGAGTCCTCCGCGGTCACGCTCCTCTGCGGCCGGTACGAGGGCTTCGACGAGCGCATCGTCCAGCACTTCTGCTCGGACACGCTCTCGATCGGGCGCTACGTCATCGCCGGCGGCGAGCTCGCGGCGATGGTCGTCGCGGACGCGGTCCTCCGCAAGCTGCCCGGAGCGCTCGGCCACGCCGACTCGGCGAAGGAGGAGTCCTTCAGCCGCGCGCTCGGCGGCAATCCCGAGTATCCGCACTACACGCGCCCGGCCGAGTACCGGGGCTGGCGGGTCCCGGAGGTGCTCCTCTCCGGCCACCACGAGGAGATCGGCAACTGGCGGCGCGCGCGGAGCACCGAGCGAGGCAGCGCCGGGCCGGCCGGCGCAGGCTGACGCCCGCCGGGCGGGGCGAGACGCCGCCGCGGGTCCTCTTCGCTACCATGGCGGACCGCGCCGGCGTCACGCCGAAGCCCGCGCGCGTCCTGTCTCCGCGCCCCTCTCCTTCGCCATGAGCATCGTCATCGACTCCATCGAGCGCGCCCAGCTGCGCCGCGTCCCCGACTTCCAGCCTGGAGACCGGGTGAAGGTCCACTTCCAGGTCATCGAGGGCACCCGTCGCCGCACGCAGGTCTTCGAGGGCGTCGTCATCAAGCGACAGGGCCACGGCGCTCGCGAGACGTTCACCGTCCGCAAGCAGTCCTTCGGGGTCGGTGTCGAGCGGACGTTCCCGCTCCACTCGCCGAAGATCGAGCGGATCGACGTCGCCGCCCGTGGCGACGTGCGCCGCGCGAAGCTCTACTACCTCCGGGACCGCGTCGGCAAGGCCGCCCGCGTCCGCGAGCGCCGCTACACCGGGCCCGAGCAGTCCGTGGAGCCGGGTCTCCTCGCCGACGAGCAGGGCACGCAGGCCGAGGCTCCGCCGGAGGAGGCGCAGGCCGAGGCGACCGAGGCGGTCGCCGAGGACGTCGCGGCCCCCGAGGAGGCGGTCGCGGAGTCGACTGCAGACGAGGCGCCCGCCGCCGAGGCCGATGCGCCGGCCGAGGCGGAGGCCGAGGGCGACGCCCCGGCCGACGAGAAGGCGTGAGGGGCCGGGAGGCGAAGACCCCCGGGGGCTCGCTGGTCGAGACCCTCGTCATCGTCGCGATCGCGATCGGGCTCGCCCTCGCGATCCAGGCCTTCCTCATCAAGCCGTACCGGATCCCGTCGGAGTCGATGGTCCCGACGCTCACCGTCGGCCAGCGCGTCCTCGTCAACCGGATCGGCACCCACTTCGGGGACCCCGGTGTCGGCGACATCGTCGTCTTCCACCCGCCGGCCGGGTCGGAGACCAACACCTGCGGCAACCCGGACCAGCCGGAGGACGCAGCGTGCGACCGCCCGACCAGCGACAAGGCGGACGTCAACTTCATCAAGCGGGTCGTCGCGGTCGGCGGCGACCGCATCGCGATCCGCGACGGGCACGTCATCCGCAACGGCGAGCGCGTGCCGGACGGCTTCACCCGTCCGTGCGACGGCGGCTCCGGCTGCGATCTCCCGCGCGAGATCACCATTCCGGAAGACCACTACTTCATGATGGGCGACAACCGTGGGGAGTCCGACGACAGCCGCTTCTGGGGACCCGTTCCCGACGACTGGATCATCGGCGGAGCCTTCGCGACCTACTGGCCGCCGAAGCGCATCGGCACCCTCTAGGCGCACGGGGCGCAAGCTCTTCCAGCACGACCGCCGTCTCGGCGTCCGGTTCGTCGCCGGGGCCGACGAGGCGGGGCGCGGCTGCCTGGCGGGCCCGCTCGTCGCGGCCGCCGTGCTCATCGACCTCGAGCGGATCGGGCCGCGGGAGGTGCGGGCGCTCGGGTCGCTCAACGACTCCAAGCAGCACACCCACGAGGCGCGGGACGCGCTGTACCCGGTCGTGCTGAGGACCGTCGCGCGGGTCGCCGTCGTCTCCCGGTGCGTGCCGGCGCTCGACGAGCGCGGGCTGCACCGCACGAACCTCCTCGCGCTCCGCGACGCGCTGCTGCGCGTCGCCTGCCCGGGAGCCCTCTGCCTCGTCGACGGCTTCCGCGTCCCTGATCTCGGCCGGGAGCAGCGCGCGATCGTCGACGGCGACGCGCGTTCGGCCGCGATCGCCGCTGCGTCGATCGTCGCGAAGGTGAGCCGCGACCGCTTCATGGCGCGGGCGGACGAGCGCCATCCGGGATGGGCGTTCGCGACGCACATGGGCTACTCGACGCCGGAGCACCGCGACGCGATCGAGCGTAACGGCGTCTCGCCGCTGCACCGGCTGAGCTTCCGCTCCGCCGCCTACCAGCAGCTGACGCTCGGCGAGGAGGGGTCCGAGCCCCTCCCACCGGACGACCCGGGGACCTGAGCGCGCCGGGCCCCGGGGGCCTCGCGGGCGGGGCTCTCAGAAGGCGTCCTGCAGATGGTCGAGGCGGACGAGCCGTCCCCGCCCGTCGATGACGACGCCGATGGCGTCGCAGCGCAGCGCGGCGGCGCGCGGGCGGTCGGCGACGGTCGCCAGCCAGTCGCGCGCCATCCTGCGGACCTGAGCCCGCTTGCGCTCGCCGAGCATCTCCCACGGCCCCCATCCGCCGTCGCGCCGCGTCTTCACCTCGCAGAAGACGAGCGTCGTCCCGTCGAGCGCGACGAGATCGAGCTCGCCGTGGCGGGTGCGGTGGTTGCGCGCGAGGACGCGGTAGCCGAGGCGCTCGAGGTGCGCGGCGGCGAGGTCCTCGCCGAGCGCGCCGAGGCGGTGCCGTGGGTCGTTGCTCGTCACGTGACGCGACGCTAGGCGCCGCCGCGTGACGGATCAGCACCCGATCGCGGAGATCGACCGCAGGATCCGCGGCGGCGCGGCGGCGTGCCGGAGAATCTCCGCCGGGCCTCCGCAGGAGCGTGCTGAGACGTCACACGACGTCTCGTAGCGTCGGCGCCGTGCTCCGCCGCGTCACCACCTTCCACGTCGACGGCCTGCGGCCCCGCCGGGTCACCGTCGAGGCCGACGTCCGCAGCGGCCTGCCCGCGTTCACGATCGTCGGGCTGGGGGACAGGGCGGTCCGCGAGGCGCGGGAGCGGGTCCGCGCCGCCATCCAGAACGCCGGGTTCTCGTTCCCCGCCGCGCGCCTCACCGTCAACCTCGCGCCCGCCGCGCTGCACAAGCACGGACCCGGGTTCGATCTGGCGATCGCGTGCGCGATCCTCGCGGCCTCCGACCAGGTGCCCGGGGACCTCCTCGACCGCGTCGCCGTCTTCGGCGAGCTCTCGCTCGGTGGAGAGGTCCGGCCCGTCGCCGGCGTCCTCGCCGTCGCCGAGGGCTGCGTCGCCCACGGCGTCCCCGCCCTCGCTGTCGCCGCGGCGAACGCGGGCGAGGCCGCGCTCGTGGGAGACCTCGGCGTGCACCCCGTCGGCACGCTGCGCACCCTCGCCGGGGTCCTCGGGGCCGACGTGGGGGAGGCCGTCGAGGCCGGGCTGCCCGACGCCGCTCCCGCGCCGGAGGAGCCCCGGCCGGACCGTCTCCCCGACCTCGCGGACGTGCGCGGGCACGCCGGCGTCATCGAGGCGCTCGTCGTCGCGGCCGCCGGCGGCCACAACGCGCTCCTCTCCGGCCCGCCGGGGACGGGGAAGACGATGCTCGCGCGCCGCCTCCCCTCGATCCTGCCGCCGATGACCCGTCGCGAGGCCGTCGAGGTGACGCGGATCGCGAGCATCGCCGGGCTCGGGACGAGAGGGCTCGCGCGGGAGCGGCCGTTCCGCGCGCCCCACCACACGATCTCGGCGCCCGCGCTCGTCGGCGGCGGGTCGGTCCCGCGCCCCGGCGAGGTGACGCTCGCCCACCGCGGCGTCCTCTTCCTCGACGAGATGCCCGAGTTCCCTCGCTTCGTCCTCGACGCCCTGCGTCAGCCGCTCGAGGACGGTCGCGTCGCGGTCGTGCGGGGGCAGAGCTCCGCCGTGTTCCCCGCGCGCTTCATGCTCGTCGCGGCGATGAACCCCTGCCCGTGCGGCCATCGCGGCGACGGAGATCGCTGCCGCTGCGACGAGTCCGAGCTCGCGCGGCATCGTCGCCGGCTCAGCGGGCCGCTCCTCGACCGCATCGACCTCCTCCTCGGCGTCCCGCGCCCCGACCGGGCCGAGCTGCGCGGGGCAGCCCACACGACGAGCGAGCAGGCGCGCGAGCGGGTCCTCGAGGCACGCGCGCGCCAGGAGGCCCGCCGACCAAGGACGGGCGCGCTCTGCAACGCCGAGCTCGACGCCCGCGCGGTGCGGGACTGCGTGCGCCTCGACGCGGCGGCCGAGCAGCCGATCCGCGTCGCCTACGAGCGGGGGGCGATCAGCCCGCGTGGCGAGCAGCGCCTCCTCCGGCTCGCCCGGACGCTCGCCGATCTCGACGGCCGCGACGGCGTCGGGCGCGACGACGTGCTCGCGGCGCTCGCGCTGCGCCCCGCCGACGCGACGGAGCGGGCGGCGTGAGCGCCTGCCCGGAGTGCCTGCGCCGCGCGTACCTCCTCGGGGCGCTCGCGCTCCACCTCGAGCATGCGGCCCGGGACCGCAGCGCTCTCCGGGAGGTCCTCGCCCTCCCCGACGAGGACCTCATCGCCGCGCTCGCGGGGGCGCGCCGAGCGGAGATCACGCGGCGGCACGCGAGCTTCTCCGCCTCGGCGGCCGGGCGGGAGGTCGCGCGCGCCCGGCTCACGTCGACGTGCCCGCACGGCGAGGGTCATCCGCCGGCGCTCCGCGACGACCCGTCACGGCCGTCGGCGCTCTTCGTGGCCGGCGACGCCGCGCGGGCGCGAGAGCTCCTCGGCACCGGTCCCGCGGTCGCGGTCGTCGGCGCCCGCCGTGCGAGTCCCGAGGGCGTCGAGGCGGCCCGCGGGCTCGGCCGCTCGCTGTCGGCGGCGGGCGTCACCGTCGTGAGCGGGATGGCGCTCGGCATCGACTCGGCCGCCCACGCCGGGGCGCTCGAGGGCGGCGGGAGGACGGTCGCCGTCCTCGCGACCGGCGCGGACCGGGCCTACCCTCGGACGAAGGCCTCCCTGCACACCCGGCTCACCGCGGAGGCGGCCGTGGTCTCGGAGCTCCCGCCGGGAACCCCGCCCTACCGCTGGGCGTTCCCGGCGCGCAACCGTCTCATCGCCGCGCTCGGGGCGATCACCGTCGTCGTGGAGGCCGCCGAGCGCTCCGGCTCGCTCATCACCGCGGACCTCGCCACGCAGCTCGGCCGCGACGTCGCCGCGATGCCCGGCCCGGCGGGCAGCCCGCGGTGCCGGGGGAGCAACCTCCTGCTCCGCGACGGCGCGCTCGTCGTCCTCGCCGCCGGCGACGTCCTCGACGCCGTGGTCGGCGTCGGGACGGTCGACGAGGGCACCGCGTCACCCGCGCCGTCACGGCGCGCGGCCCCGCCGCTGCCAGAGCGTCTCGCCGACGTGCTCCGCGCGGTCGCCTCCGGGGCGACGACGCCCGCCGCCCTCGCGGCGACGATGGGCCCGGGCGGCCTCGCCGACGCGCTCAGCGCCCTCACCGAGCTCGAGCTGCTCGGCCGGGTGCGACGCGACGCCTCCGGCGACTACGTCGCGGTCGGCTCCTGAGGCTCCGGGGACCCTTCGAGGCCGGCGGCGGCGAGTGCGGCGGGATCGGGAGGCGCGGAGCCGTGCGGTCGCAGGAGCTCCGGGTAGATCGCGCGCAGTCCGCGCGCCCGTGCGATCGGCCCGAGCAGGCCGAACACGACGCGCTGGACCGGCGCCGGAGGCTTGGTGAAGCGGATGACGTCGGAGAACTCGGCGCCGATGAGAGCGAGCTGAAGCGCTCCCGGCATGCCCTTGGCGTCGGTGCGGCCCGTGTTCGCCAGGCCGAAGAGCGTGGCGATGAGCTGCTCGAACCTGGGCTCGGGCGGGGTGATCTCGACGATGACCTCCGCCACGTCGTCGCCCGCGTTCCACCAGTCGTGGCGGACGTTCGGTGCCACGGTGGCCTCCTCACCAGGGCCGAGGCGGCGCTCGACGCCGTCGAGCGTCGTGCCGAGGGTGCCCCGCACGACCTGGAAGCGCTCGGTCATCGCCGGGTGCACGTGCTCGCCGACGACCGCCCCGCCGGGCTGGACCGTGAGATGCACGAGGACGGACGCCCCGGCGCCGTCCGCGTCGCCGCGCAGGACGACCGCCCGCTCGCCGGTCACCTCGTTGACGTAGAGATCACCGCGCCGAGCCATGCCGCGAGACTCCCACGTCGGGCGTAAGTCCGCCAGGGGGCACGGCGCCGGGCCGCGCGCGTACCCTCCGCGACGTGACCGACGACGCTGGCATCCCGCCCTCCACGCAAGAGAAGGCGACGGGCGACCGGCCCCCGGTCTGCCTCACCATCGCCGGCTCCGACTCCGGCGGCGGGGCGGGGATCCAGGCCGACCTCAAGGCGTTCGCGCGGTGCGGCGTCCACGGCTGCAGCGCGCTCACCGCGCTCACGGCGCAGAACACGGTCGGGGTGACCGGCGTGCATCCCGTTCCCGGCGCCTTCGTCGTCGAGCAGGTCCGCGCGGTCGTCGAGGACATCGGCGTCGACGCGGTGAAGATCGGGATGCTCGGCAGCGCCGCGACGACGGAGGCCGTCGCCGAGGCGCTGAGCCTCGTCGGTGACGAGGTTCCCGTCGTCGTCGATCCCGTCATGGTCGCGGAGTCGGGGGCGCGGCTCCTCGACGAGGACGCCCATCAGGCGCTCGTCGAGCTCATCCTGCCGCGGGCGACGGTCGCGACGCCGAACCTGCCGGAGGCCCGCGCTCTGGCGCGTGACGCCGGGCTCGACGGCGAGGAGCTGGCGCGCGCGGTGCGGGCGCTCGGTCCCGCGGTCGTCGTCGTCACGGGCGGCCACCGCGACGAGGCGACGGACGTCGTCCTCGACGCCGAGGGCGCGACGTTCCTCCCGGGGGAGCGCCACCCCGACGGCGCCGCGCACGGGTCCGGCTGCACGCACGCATCGGCGCTCGCCGCGCACCTCGCGCACGGCTGGGGACCGGTCGCCGCGGCACGCGCGGCGAAGGCGATCGCCTCGGAGGCGATCGCGAACGGCCTGCGCGGGATCGGGGCGGGCGCCGGACCGGTCGACGTCCTCGACGTCCGCTCGCTCGACCCTGGCGCACCGGCGCGATGACGGCCGTCGACAGCGCCGACCCCCGTCGCCGGCGCTCGGACAGCCCGTCCGGCGTCAGAGCCTCGTTTGTCATAATCGCCGCGTGAAGTTCCTCCGCATGAAGCCGGGGCACGGAGAGGTCCTCCTCGCGGAGGGCGACGTCGACGTCGCCGAGGACGAGGAGCGCCTCGTCGAGGAGTTCCGCGCCCAGCTCGATGCGGGGATGTGGGCCGCCGTCCCGACCGTCGGCAGCGGCGGGCGCCGCGAGGCGCGCATGGTGCGCGACTTCCGCGACGTGCCGCGCGACGCGGACCGCGTCATCTTCTTCCCGCGCGCGGCCGGAGGCTGACCGGCGGCATGCTCCTCGCGATCGCCGCGATCACGATCGTCGTCCTCGCGCTCGCGTGGGAGATCACGCTCCCGCGCATCGACCGCTGGCTCGACGAGCGCCGCGCGCGCCGCGAGCGCACGGCTCTCGACGGCTACGACCCCGGTCGCGAGCGCCGGGCCGAGCAGCGCGCCCGGCAGCTCCTCAAGTCGTGCGTCGACGAGGAGGAGTGGGCGATGTACCGCGACCTCGGCTTCATCCGGGTCTGGGGCCGGCTCACGGACGGTCCCGGCGACGACCAGGTCGGCTCTCCGGCGCCGTACGCCTACCTCGTCTACCCGCACAAGCCGGTCGTCGCCTACCTCCCGCAGACGCGACGGCTCCTCGCCGAGTACTGCGTCGCGTTCCCGGACGAGACGCGGCCGTACGGCTCGCCGCGCCTCCCGGACTCCGACGACGTCCTCGCGAAGTGGATGGCGCTCACCGGCGACGAGCGCCGCCTCGTCGACAGCGCGAACATGCACCTGCCCGGCCGCCAGATCGACCCGAAGCAGGTCCGTCGGGATCTCTGGCGGCTCAGCGAGTGGGAGCGCGCCCGGCTCGCCCGGGCCAAGCGCGACGCCCGCGGCCTCCCGACCCCCTGAGCGCCGGGCCGCGCCCTCGGGCCGGCCGGTCGATGCCGCCCGGGCCGGGCGGCGGGTCGGGATAGGCTCGGGGCGTGACCCCGCTCGACCCCAAGCACCGCAGCCGGACCCTCACGGAGGGGCCGGCCCGCGCCCCCGCGAGGGCCTACCTCAAGGGCATCGGCTTCGACGACGAGGCGCTCGCGAAGCCCATCATCGGCGTCGCCTCCACGTGGATCGAGACGATGCCGTGCAACTTCCATCTCCGCGCCCTCGCCGCGAAGGTGAAGGAGGGGATCCGCGCGGCCGGCGGGACGCCGATGGAGCTCAACACGATCGCGATCAGCGACGGCATCACGATGGGCACGAGCGGCATGAAGACGTCGCTCGTGAGCCGCGAGGTGATCGCGGACTCGATCGAGCTCGTCGGACGCGGCCACTTCTTCGACGGGATGGTCGCCCTCGCCGCGTGCGACAAGACGATCCCCGGGGCGGTCATGGCCCTCGCGCGGCTCGACCTGCCGAGCGTCCTCCTCTACGGGGGCTCGATCCGCAAGGGCCGCTTCCACGGTCGCGACGTCACGATCCAGGACGTCTTCGAGGCGGTCGGCGCCCACGCGCGCGGCGCGATGACCGACGAGGACCTCGCCGAGCTCGAGTCCGTCGCGTCGCCCGGGGCCGGCGCCTGCGGCGGCCAGTTCACCGCGAACACGATGGCGATGGCGTTCGAGACGATGGGCATCAGCCCCATGGGGTCGTCCATGGTGCCCGCCGAGCACCGCAGCAAGGCCGACGTCGCCGTCGACGTCGGGCGCCTCGTCATGGACGTCCTCGCCCGGGGTCAGACCGCCCGCGACCTCATCACCCGACGCTCGATCGAGAACGCGATCGGCGTCGTCGCCGCGTCCGGCGGCTCGACGAACGCCGTCCTCCACCTCCTCGCGGTCGCGCGCGAGGCCGGGGTCGAGCTCGCGATCGACGACTTCGACCGCATCGCGACCGCGACGCCGACGATCTGCGATCTCAAGCCCGGCGGCGCCTACACGGCCGAGGACCTCTTCGACGCGGGCGGGATCTCCCTCGTCGTCCGCCGGCTCGTCGAGGCCGGGCTCCTCGACGGCGCAGCGCCGACGGTGACGGGGCGGACGCTCGGCGACGAGGCCGCCGGAGCGACCGAGACGCCCGGGCAGGAGGTCGTCCTCCCGGTGGAGCGGCCGCTCAAGCCGACCGGCGGCCTCGCGATCCTGCGCGGCAACCTCGCCCCCGACGGGTGCGTCGTCAAGCTCAGCGGTCACGAGCGCCGTCACCACTCGGGACCCGCGCGCGTCTTCGAAGGGGAGGAGGCGGCGATGGCGGCGGTCACCGACGGCACGATCCGCCGGGGCGACGTCGTCGTCATCCGCAACGAGGGCCCGGTGGGCGGCCCCGGGATGCGGGAGATGCTCGCGGTGACCGCGGCGATCAACGGCGCGGGACTCGGGGAGCACGTCGCGCTCCTGACGGACGGCCGCTTCTCGGGCGCGACCTACGGCTTCATGGCCGGGCACATCGCGCCCGAGGCGGTGCGCGGCGGCCCGATCGCCGCGGTCTCCGACGGCGACGAGGTGACGATCGACGTCGAGGCCCGCCGCATCGACGTCGCGCTGCCCGACGCGGAGATCGCCCGGCGCGTCGCGGCCTACGAGCCTCCGCCGAACCCCGACGCCGAGGGCGGGGGGGTGCTCGGCAAGTACGCGCGGCTCGTGGGCAGCGCGGCCGGCGGCGCCGTCACCGGCTGAGCCGCCCGGCGCCCCCACGGGGCGTGAGTGTGGATCTACCCGGCCATGCGCCGGGCAGATCCACACTCACCCGCTGCGGGGGCCTCGGCGGGCTCGCGGAGGAAGCCGCGGAGGTCCGTGAGGAACCGCTCCGGACGCTCGAGCATCGGGACGTGACCGGTGTCGGGGTAGACGACGAGTCGGCTGTCAGGGATGCGCTCCGCGAAGCGGTGGGCGTCGGCGAGCGGCACGAGGCGGTCGTCCTCGCCCCACACGACGAGCGTCGGGGCGGAGATGTCGGGGAGGCGATCGCGGATCGGGTACGTCGTGAGCGCCTCGATCGCGTCGAGGAAGCCGGGAGCGCCGGTGCCCTCGAGCTGCTCGCGGACGAGCGGGCCGGGCAGGCGCTCGGGGTGGGCCATCACCATCCGGAGCATCGCCCGGCGCAGCCGCCGGCGGCGGACGACGGCGTCGGAGCGGGAGGCGACGATGGTCCCGTAGAGCTCGACGAGCGCCTCGAGCCGCCGCAGCAGCGCCAGCCCGCGGTCGTTGCGCAGCTGCTCGACGCTGATGCCCGCGGCCGCGACGAGGACGAGCCGGTCGACGCGCTCGGGGTGCTGGATGGCGAGGTCCGCCGCGATGAACCCGCCCATCGAGTTGCCGACGAAGGTCGCCGGGCCGGCGTCGAGCGCGTCCATGAGGCTGCAGAGCAGCCGGGCGTACCCCGAGATCGAGATCGCCCGCGTCGGCATCGGGCTGCGTCCGAAGCCGGGCAGGTCGACCGCGACGACACGGTGGTCGCGGGCGATGTCGGGCAGCGTCTCGAGCCAGTTCTGCCACACCCCCGAGAGCCCGTGGACGAACACGACGGGCGGCCCCTCGCCGATCTCGACGACGTTGACCGGGGCTCCCTCGACCTCCACCCAGCGTTGATGGGCGCTCCAGTCGACGTCGAGCCACGCGGAGCGCCCCGTGGGTCCGTACGCGCCCGCATCGCGGACCGCGGGGTCGACTTCACCGTCGACGGCCATGGCCGACTACTGTACTGAGAGGTCATTCGACGACCGCAGGGGGCAGGACCCGCATGCGCATCGCCATCGACATCGACTCGACCCTCCACCACTACTGGGACGTCCTCTCGGACGCCGCCCGCCGGCGCTTCGGGATCGAGCTCCCCTACGAGGAGCAGCTCGACTGGGGCATCACGCGGCTGCGGCCCGAGCAGCTGCAGTGCTGCATCGAGGAGACGCACCGCGACGAGGTGATCCTCGCGGCGCGCCCGTACGAGGGCGCGGTCGAAGCGGTCGCGCGCTGGCACTCCGCGGGTCACTTCATCCACGTGACGAGCCACCGCGCGAACTCCTGTCACGGGGCGACCGCACGGTGGCTCGAGGAGATCGGGCTGCCCTACCACGACCTCCACTGCTCCGACGACAAGGTCGCGCGGTGCGTCGAGCTCGGGATCGACCTCCTCATCGACGACAGCCCGGTCAACCTCGAGCAGGCGATCGGGCACGGCATCACGCCCGCGACGATCCTCCACCCGTGGAACGAGGAGGTCGTCGAGGTCGAGCAGGTCATCCACGGCGAGGACTGGCCCACGCTCGCCGCGCGGCTCGAGAACGCGCTCGCGCCGCTGCGCCGCGTCGCCGCCTGAGCGCCCCGGCCACACCGGGGATTCACGCCGCGCCCGGTGCCGTGCGAGAATCGGGGCGTGTCCGAGCCGACGACCAAGACGAAGGATTCAGCGACACACGTCGCCGAAGAGCTCGCACCCGCCCCGGGGAAGGGCGGTGAGCTCGCGACCCGCCCCGCGGAGGAGGTCGACCTCCGCGACCTGCTGCCCGGCGTCGAGCCGGAGCGCACCGTCGACGACTGGGGCCGCTCGGAGCGCGTCGAGCGCGTGTTCGACAAGACGCTCGTCGACTTCTTCTACCACCTGTGGTTCCGCTGCACCGTCGAGGGGGTCGAGAACATCCCGTCCGACGGCGGCGCGCTCCTCGTCTCGAACCACTCGGGGGCCCTGCCTCCCGATGCCGTCATGATCGCGAAGGCGATCAAGGAGGAGCATCCGTCGCCGCGGGACCTCAACATCACCGTCGAGCACTTCTTCAAGGGCTATCCGGGGTTCAGCATGCTGCTCCCCAAGATCGGCGCCGTTCCCGCGCACCCCGCGAACGTCCACCGCCTCCTCCGCGACGAGCGGCGGCTCGTCCTCGTCTTCCCGGAGGGCCGGAAGGGCACCGAGAAGCTCTATCGCGACCGCTACCGGCTGCAGCGCTTCGGTCGCGGCGGCTTCGTCGAGGCGGCGATGCGCGCGAAGGCGCCCATCGTCCCCGTCGCCCTCGTGGGCGCGGAGGAGGCGCAGCCGATCTTCGCCCACCTCGGTCTGCTCCGGCGCCTCACGGGGCTCATCTACGTCCCGGTGACGCCGACCTTCCCGCATCTCGGGCCGCTCGGCATGCTCGGCTACCTGCCCGCGAAGTTCACGATCCGATTCCTCGAGCCGGTCCGCACCGACGAGATGGCGACGGCGTCTGATCCAGCGCCCTGGGAGGACAAGTCGCTCGTCCAGACCGTCGCCTCGGACATCCGCTCGACGATCCAGAAGGAGCTCCTCGACATGGTCGGCAAGCGTCGCTCGGTGTGGTTCGGATGACGAGCCGGCGCGTCCTCATCACCGGCCTCTCGACGTACTGGGGCGGCGCGCTCGCCCAGGCGATCGAGAGCGACCCGGAGGTCGAGACGGTCATCGGCGTCGATCGCAGCCCCCCGAAGGTCGCGCTCGATCGCACCGAGTTCGTCCGCGTCGTCGACCAGCACTCGCTCATCCGGCGCATCGTGCACGCCGCCGAGATCGACACGGTCGTCGACACGCGCCTCGTCGTCGACTCGATCGTCACGTCGCCGAAGCGCGCGCACGAGAACAACGTCATCGGGACGATGAACGTCCTCGCGGCCGCGGGCGGGCCCGGCTCGCCCGTCCGCAAGCTCGTCTTCAAGTCGAGCACCCACTACTACGGCTCCGAGCAGGACGACCCGGCCTTCTTCACGGAGGAGATGCGGCGCCCCCATCCGCCGCGTTCGCCGATCGAGCGCGACATCGTCGAGGCGGAGCGCCAGGTCGCGGACTTCAAGGTCCGCCACCCCGAGACGACGGTCACGTGCCTGCGGTTCGCCAACGGTCTCGGACCTCGCGTGCGCAGCTCGCACGGCGCCTACCTCGGGCTGCCCGTCGTCCCGACGATCCTCGGCTTCGACCCGCGCTGCCAGTTCCTCCACCACGACGACATGGCGGGCGCCCTGGAGCACGCGGTGCGCCACGACCTCGACGGCGTCTACAACTGCGGCGCGGACGGCGTCCTCGCGCTCAGCGAGGTGATCTCGCTCCTCGGGCGCACGAACGCGCCGGTCCTCCCGCCGGTCGGGACCGCGCTCGCCGCCTCCGCGCTGCGGCGAGCGGGGGTCCGCATCCCGCCGGAGATGCTCCAGCTGCTGCGCTTCGGCCGTGCGATCGACAACCGGAAGTTCAAGGCGACGGGCTTCCGCTACCGCTACACGACCCGCGAGGCGGTCATCAAGCTCGCCGAGCACCAGCGGATCGCCCCGCTCCTCGACGAGTCCTCGGACGGCTATCGGTACGAGGAGGAGGTCGAGAAGTTCCTCCGCCGCTCGCCGAGCGTGCGGGCGACGGCGACCGCGCCGCCGGGACCGACGAACGTCGCGCCCCGCGGGGAGCGCGGGGGAGAGGACGCCGCGGCGCCGCGCGTGCCGGTCCCGCCGCGCGCGGCGGCGGAGACCTACGACGCGCTCGGCGCCGACGAGGTCGTCGCGCTCCTCCCGTCGCTGCCCGAGGAGGATCTCGTCGCCCTGCGTGAGCACGAGGCCGCCCACGCGGCGCGCCCCGAGGTGCTCGCGGCGATCGACCGCATCTCCCGGCGCCACCGGGTCTGAGGGGCGGGCGGGGGCACGCCAAGCCGGGCGTCTTGGCGCGCCGGCGCTCCCGCCGGAACGGCATCCGGCGTTGCAGCTCTCGCGATCCGCTGGCGAGATGCCTACTCTGTGCGACAGCCGCGCAGGTCGCGCGGCCGGTTCCCGATGCGTTCTCGCACCGTCGTCATCCTCATCTCGTCGCTCGCCGCGCTCCTCCTCGCGGTCTCCGGCGCCGTCTACGCCTACGACGACAGCCGCCGGACGACGATCGCCGAGGGCGTCACGATCGGCGGCGTTCCCGTCGGAGGGCTCACCGCGAGCGAGGCGGTCGCGCGCGTCGAGCGCGACCTCGTCGCGATCTACCGCGAGCCGCTCCGCGTCGATCACGGCAGCAAGTACTGGACGCTCGGACCGCGTGAGGCGAGGCTCACGGTGGACGTCGCCGGCAGCGTCCGTGAGGCGCTCGACCGCAGCCGCGAGGGGAGCATCGTCACCCGCACGGTCCGCGCGCTCACCGGCGGTGAGATCGACCACTCGATCGAGCCGGAGATCGACTACTCGAAGGACGCGGTCGTCCGGCTCCTCGACAAGGTGCGCAAGGGCGTCGACCGGCCTGCGAAGGACGCGGAGATCGAGTACTCCGCGAGCGGCCTGAAGAAGGTCTCCGGACGCGAGGGCCTCGAGGTCCGCGCGAGCGAGCTCCACGAGCGGCTCCGCGCGGCGATCGTCTCCCCGACGGCCGACCGGCGGCTCGTCGCCGAGACCGACAAGGTCGAGCCGAAGGTGACGAAGGACGACCTCGCCGAGAAGCACCCGCTCATCCTCATCGCCGACCGGGCGAGCTTCAAGCTGCGCGTCTACAAGAACCTCGAGCATCACAAGACCTACGGGATCGCCGTCGGCAAGGTCGGCAACGAGACGCCGGCCGGGCTCTATGAGATCGCGAACAAGGCGGTGAACCCCGCCTGGCACGTTCCGAACTCCGACTGGGCGGGCGACCTCGCCGGCCAGGTCATCCCCGGCGGCGCGCCGAACAACCCGCTGAAGAGCCGCTGGCTCGGGATCTACAACGGGGTGGGGATCCACGGGACCTCCGAGCGCGGGTCGATCGGCACGAACGCGAGTCACGGCTGCCTGCGCATGCTCGTCGAGGACGTCGAGGAGCTCTACCCGCAGGTCCCCGTCGGCGCCCCGGTCTACATCGCCTGACCAGGCGCCGCGAGGACGCCCGGCCGCCTCGCCCTCAGAGCCCGCCGAGATCCGGGCGCGGCGTCTTCGTCGTCGTCGCCCCGTCGACCCCGATCGCGTCGACGGGAACTTCCTCCCAGCCGCGCTCGAGAAGCAGGGCATGGTGCGGGGTGTGGCGAAACACCAGCGTGCCGATGAAGATCCCCTTCTCCCTCCGCCGCATCGCCGCGTACCACATCGTCGTCGCGTCGATCGGAGCGTTGATCGGCCACCACGGACGCGGGGGATCCTCCTCCGGCGTCGCGATCCCCGCCTCGGTGAGCTGGCGCCCCGTGGCGATCTGACCGGAGTCCGTGTCGATGAAGAATCGTCCCATCGCATCCGAGGATAGAACCCCGCCGGCCCCGGACCCGCTCTGCGGCCCCGCCGACGCGCTCACGCCCGCATGGGAGGCGGCGCTGCTCCTCCTCGATCGGGACCTCCGGCGCCGAGGGTCCGCGGAGCGGACGCGGCGTGCCTACGCGATCGACGCCGCGCAGCTCGCGCGGTGGGCGCAGGCGCGCGGGGACTCCCCCGGCGACATCGACCACCGGTCGCTGCGGCACTTCGCGGCGGCGCTGAGCGAGAGCGGCGCGGCCGCGAGCACGGTCGCGCGCAAGCTCGCCGCTGTCCGCGCCCTCTATCGCTGCCTCCGCGAGCACGGCGAGGTCGCGTCGAACCCCGCGGACCTCGTGGCGAGCCCGAAGCGGCCCCGGACGCTGCCGCACGTCCTCAAGCCCGAGGAGATCGCGGCGCTCCTCGACCGCATCCCGGCCTCGACGCCTCTGGAGCTGCGCGACCGCGCGATGTTCGAGCTCGCCTACGCCAGCGGGCTGCGCGCCGAGGAGATCGTGGGGCTCGACGTCGCGAGCATCGACCACGACGCCGAGACCGTGCGGATCGAGGGCAAGGGCGGCAAGACGCGGTTCGTCCCCGCCGGCGAGCACGCGCTCGCCGCGGTCCGGCGGTACCTGGAGCGGGGGCGGCGCGCCCTCGTCGGGGCCGATCCGGCCGCCGAGGCGCTCTTCCTCTCGAAGTCGGGGCGTCGGCTGTCGACGAGCGACGTGCGACGGCGCCTGAGGGTCTGGGCGCGGCACGCCGCGGTGCAAGGCGGGGTGCATCCGCACGCGCTCCGACACTCCTTCGCGACGCACCTCCTGGACGGCGGAGCGGACCTCCGCGCGATCCAGGAGCTGCTCGGTCACGAGAGCATCAGCACGACGCAGATCTACACTCGGGTAGAGTCGGCACGGCTCAGGACGGCGTACGCCAACGCCCACCCGCGAGCCTGAGGGAATCCGTGGAGACGAACGTCAAGGCCATCGAGCTCAAGGATCTGTGGCGCCGCTACAAGCAGACGGGCGACGAGCGCGCCCGTGAGCGCCTCGTGGTCGCCTATTCGCCGCTCGTGAAGTACGTGAGCGGCCGCATGGCGTCCGGGCTGCCCGCGCACGTCGACGAGGCGGATCTCATCTCCTACGGCCTCGTCGGGCTCATCAGCGCGATCGAGCGCTTCCAGCCCGAGCGGGAGATCAAGTTCGAGACCTACGCGATCACGCGGATCAAGGGCGCGATCATCGACGAGCTCCGGACCCTCGACTGGGTCCCGCGGTCCGTCCGGGCGCGGGCACGCGAGATCGAGCGCGCGAACATGAAGCTCGAGAACCGGCTCCAGCGCGCCCCCACCGACGAGGAGATGGCCCAGGAGCTCGGGGTCTCGGTGAAGGAGTTCCAGGAGCACCTCCTCCAGATCTCGAACTCGACGATCGCCGCTCTCGACGAGCTGTGGACGGTGTCGGACGCGAGCGGCGACCAGGTCTCGCTCCTCGACACGCTGCAGGACCCCGACGCTCCCGACCCCGCGGCGGCGATGGACGCGACGGATCTCAAGGACCGCGTCGCCGACGCGATCGCGCGGCTCCCCGAGAGGGAGAAGCTCGTCATCGCGCTGTACTACTACGAGAACCTCACGCTCCGCGAGATCGGCGAGGTCCTCGGCGTCACCGAGTCGCGCGTGAGCCAGCTCCACACGAAGGCGGTCCTCCGCCTGCGGTCGCGCCTCACCGGCGAGCAGGTCGACTGACGCCGCGGCGCCGCGAGGCGTCGCCCTCCTCTCCAGCTGGACCCATGTGCGGTTTGCGACCGGGTCCGCCCTCGCATTAGTGTCGGCGGACAGTCCCGTCGAGGAGAGGAGCAGGCCATGCACCACGCTGCGGACCGCATCCGCAACGTCGCCCTTGTCGGCCACCGCGGGAGCGGCAAGACGTCGCTCACCGAGGCGCTGCTGTACGAGGCCGGCGTGACGAACCGCCTCGGCACCGTGACGGACGGGACGACGCTCTCCGACACCGACCCCGACGAGCAGGCGCGCGGGATGTCGATCAGCGCGTCCCTGCAGTCGTTCACCTGGCGGGACCGCAAGATCAACCTGCTCGACACCCCCGGCGAGCCGAGCTTCGTCGCCGACGCCCTCGGCGCGCTCCGCGTCTGCGAGTCCGCGATCTTCTGCGTCAACGGCGTCCTCGGGCCCGAGGTCTCGACCCGCCGGCTCTGGGAGCGTGCCGCCGAGCTCGATCTCGCGCGCATGCTGTGCGTGACGATGCTCGACCGCGAGCGCGCCGACTTCCTGCGCGTCCTCGAGCAGCTCAAGGAGTCCTTCGGCCCGCACGTCGTCGCGACCGAGATCCCGATCGGCGCCGAGCACGACGTCCGCGGCGTCATCGACCTCGTCGACATGAAGGCCTACGTCTACGAGGAGACCCAGCCCGGGGCGGCCTCCGAGATCCCGATCCCCGACGAGCTCGCCGATCTCGCGCAGGAGTACCGCGAGAAGCTCATGGACGAGGTCGCCGAGGTCTCCGACGTCCTCATGGAGCGCTACCTCGAGGGTGAGGAGATCGGACACGAGGAGATCGTCGCCGCCCTCAAGGAGGGGACGAACCACGGCGGCATCTTCCCCGTCGTCTGCTCGGTCGCGACCCGCAACCTCGGCTCGGACCGCCTCCTCGAGGCGATCGTCGAGGACCTCCCGTCGCCGATGAAGCACGGCGGCCTCGAGATCGACGCCGACGGCGAGCCGCTCGTCCTGCAGGCCGACGAGGAGGCCGAGCTCTTCGCGTACGTCTTCAAGACGAAGGCCGACCCGTTCGCCGGCCGCATGAACTTCCTCCGCGTCTACCAGGGGGTCCTCTCCCCGGACTCCCACGTCCTCAACACCCGCTCCCACCAGCGTGAGCGGGTCGGCCAGCTCCTCGTCTCCCGCGGCAAGGAGACCGATCACGTCGGGGAGTTCGGCCCGGGGGACATCGGCGCCGTCGCGAAGCTGAAGGACACGCGCGCGGGCGACTGGCTCGCGAGCCGCGACGAGCCGCTGCGGATGCCGAGCATCGCCCTTCCCTCGCCGGTGATGGCGTTCGCGATCTCCCCCTGCAGCAAGGGGGACGAGGAGAAGATGGCGAGCGCGATCCGCCGCCTGCAGGAGGAGGACCCGACCATCGACCTCCATCGCGACCCGCAGACGGGCGAGGAGATCGTCGCGGGCCTCACGCAGATCCACGTCGAGGTCATCGTCGACCGCCTCAAGGAGCGCTTCGGCGTCGAGGTCGCGCTCCAGCCTCCGCGCGTCCCGTACCAGGAGACGATCCGGCGGCCCGCGGCCGCGCACGGGCGCCACAAGAAGCAGACCGGCGGACGCGGGCAGTTCGGTGACTGCCACATCAAGGTCGAGCCGCTCGCCGAGAGCGAGCCCGGCTACCCGTTCGAGTTCGTCGACGAGATCAAGGGCGGCGTCATCCCCTCGGGATTCATCCCGGCGGTCGAGAAGGGGTGCCGCGACGCCCTCGCGCACGGCCCGGTCGCCGGCTTCCCCGTGAAGGGCGTGCGCGTCCGCCTCCACGACGGCAGCTACCACACGGTCGACTCCTCCGAGCAGGCGTTCCGGACCGCGGGCTCGATCGCGATGAAGGAGGCGCTCGCCGAGGCGAAGGCCGTCCTCCTCGAGCCTGTGATGGATGTCACGCTGTCCGTCCCCGACGACTCCGTCGGCGACGTCATCGGCGATCTCAACAGCCGGCGCGGCCGTCCCCAGGGGATGGAGCCGAAGGGCGGCATGACCGAGATCAAGGCCGAGGTGCCGATGGCCGAGATGCTCACGTACGCCCCGGATCTGCGGTCCCTCACCGGCGGGCAGGGCGAGTTCTCGATGGACTTCCTGCGCTACGAGGAGCTGCCGGCCCAGCTCGCCGGGCGAGTCATCGCGGGCCTCGAGGCCGAGGACGCGGCGATCCGCACCTAGTCGCCCGAGCGGCCGAGGACGGCGCTGCGCGGTGCTACCCTCGGTCGCCGCGTGACCAGGAAGTCGATCTCCACATCTCACGTCCCGGTCGCCTGCACGATCTGCGGGAGGACCCTGCTGCGCGGTGAGACCGCCGACGTGTTCCTCCACGGAGGGTCCCGCCGGTCCGTCTGCGAGCTGTGCGTCGGCCGCGCCGTCCACGAGGGCTGGATCCGCGAGGGGATCGACGGCGAGCTGAGCCGGCCCCCGCGGGAGGGCTCCGCCCGCGGGCTCCTCACGCGCCTGCGGACGCGGCGCGAGGGCCTCAACACGCGCCGGCCGCGCGAGGATCCGCCCATGGCTCCGCCGCCCGAGGTGGTCTTCCCCGAGGACGAGTGGGAGTACGAGCCCGCTCAGCCCGAGCCGGCCCCCGAGCCCGTCGCCGAACACGAGCCTGTCGCCGGGCACGAGCCGCCCCCGGCGCCGGAGCCCGTCGAGATCGTCCCTCCGCAGGCCGTCGTCGCCGCAGGCCCCGTCGCGGAGCCGGCCGACGCGTTCGCCGAGGCCTTCCAGCAGCAGACGCCCCGCAACGTCCACGCCGTCCCCACGAACGCGGGCCTCAAGGTGTCCCGCGCTCTCGAGGTCTTCAACGCCTCCCAGCATCCGCGCACGGTCGCGGGCGTCGCGCGCTCGCTCGGCGCCCCGATGGTGAGCGCGCTGCCGTCGCTCACCGAGGGCAGCATCGTGACGATCGTCGTCGCCTGGGAGCTGAGCTGGTACCGGTACGAGATCGACCTCGGCGACGAGGCCGCCGGTGTGCGCCTCATCGGCCAGGGCGCCGAGCTCGAGGAGCTCGAGGAACGAGAGCGCGAGGCCAACGCCGTCGCGGACGAGGCGGGGCGGTTGCATCCCGCCGCCGACGTCGCGTAGGGTCGCGTCGAAGATGGAGACCGCCGGATGATCTACTGCGTCGTTCCCGAGGCTCTGGCCGGGGAGCTGCTCGACAAGCTCGAGGCCTACTACGCCGACGATCCCGACGTCAAGGTGATCGTCGACCGGCGCAAGAGCGAGCGGCGTGCCCCGGGCAGCGAGCCGCCGGAGGGCGAGCAGAGGACGGTCCGCGACCGCCGACGCCCGCGCGTCCCCGGCGAGTTCCCGTCGGTCTGATCCTCTGAGCGCCGCCCGCAACCTCGTCAACCTCAAGGCCGTCGCGAAGTCCTACGGGGCCCGCTCGGTCCTCGACGACGTCACGCTCGGCATCGCGGCGGGCGATCGCATCGGCGTCGTCGGCCGCAACGGCGACGGCAAGTCGACGCTCGTGCGGCTCATCGCCGGCGCCGAGGAGCCCGACGCGGGCCAGGTGACGCGGACCGGCGGGGTCGAGCTCGCGCTCCTCGGCCAGTCGGACGACCTCGGCGAGGCGCGGTCGATCCGTGAGGTCCTCGTCGGCGGCCGGGCGGAGCACGAGTGGGCGGGGGACG
Organism: Paraconexibacter sp.; assembly: GCF_059438195.1. Classification (NCBI taxonomy): domain Bacteria; kingdom Bacillati; phylum Actinomycetota; class Thermoleophilia; order Solirubrobacterales; family Paraconexibacteraceae; genus Paraconexibacter; species Paraconexibacter sp. The sequence continues at coordinate 35,252 of NZ_JBLKKY010000011.1, read as the reverse complement.
CGCGGTTCCGCAGCGTCCTCGACGGGCTCCTCGGCGGCGTGACGCTCAGTCGCTTCCCCTCGGGGCTCGACACCCCCGTCGGACCCCTCTCGGGCGGTGAGCGGCGGCGCATCGCGCTCGCCCGCGCGCTCATCGACGACCCCGAGCTGCTCCTCCTCGACGAGCCGACGAACCACCTCGACGTCGAGGGCGTCGACTGGCTCGCGCGCTTCCTCGCCGGTCGCCGGGGGACGCTCGTCGTCATCACGCACGATCGCTGGTTCCTCGACGCGGTCTGCACCCACACGTGGGAGGTCGAGGCGGGCGGCGTCCACCAGTACGAGGGCGGGTACGCCGCGTACGTCCTCGCGCGCGCCGAGCGCGACCGTCAGGAGGCGGCCCGCGAGACGAGACGGCAGCAGCTCCTGCGCAAGGAGCTCGCGTGGCTGCGGCGCGGACCGCCTGCGCGGACGTCGAAGCCGAAGTTCCGCATCGAGGCCGCGACCGCGCTCATCGAGGGTGAGCCGGAGCCGCGCGATCGCGCCGAGCTCCTGCGGTTCTCCGCCGCGAGGCTCGGGAAGAAGGTCGTCGAGGCCGTCGACGTCTCCGTCGCCTACGGCCGCGAGGTCGTGCTCCGCGACGTCACATGGCGTCTCGGCCCCGGCGACCGGGTCGCGCTCGTCGGCGTCAACGGCGCGGGGAAGACGACGCTCGTGAAGCTCCTCGCGGGCGAGCTCGAGCCGACCGCGGGCCACGTCGAGCGCGGCGAGACCGTGAAGATCGCCCACCTCTCGCAGGACACGGCGGAGGTGCCCGCCCATCTCCGCGTGCTCGAGTCGCTCGAGGCCGTCGGCGGCCGCCAGACGCTCGCCGACGGCTCGGAGCTCACGCCGGGCGTCCTCTGCGAGCGGTTCGGCTTCCGCGGCGAGCGCGCGCGCACGCTCGTCGGCGACCTCTCGGGCGGCGAGCGCCGTCGCCTGCAGCTCATGCGCCTCCTCATGGAGGGGCCGAACGTCCTCTTCCTCGACGAGCCGACCAACGACCTCGACACGGACACGCTCACGGCGCTCGAGGATCTCCTCGACGCCTGGCCCGGAACGCTCGTCGTCGTCAGCCACGACCGCTACTTCGTCGAGCGCGTGTGCGACGACGTGTGGGCGGTGCTCGGCACGGGCGGCATCCGCCATCTCCCCGGTGGGATCGAGGAGTACGTCCGGCGGCGCCGCGAGGCGGCCGACGCCGCTCCGAGCACCCGGGGCACGTCGAGCGGCCGCTCCGAGCCGGCTGCCGGCCCTCCGCCTGGTGCCGTCCTCAAGGCGGCGCGCAAGGAGGTGCAGCGGACCGAGCGGGAGCTCGCGAAGCTGGAGGACAGGGAGGCCGCGCTGCACGAGGCGATGGCCGCCGCCGCGACGGACCACGAGCGCCTGCGCGAGCTCGAGGGCGAGCTCGGAGCCCTGCGGTCGCTCCGCGAGGACCTCGAGGCGGCCTGGCTCGAGGCCTCCGAGGCCCTGGAGGGGTGATCCGCGGCCCCCGACTCCTCCTTCGGGGGGGCCGTACCCCTCCGAAGCGGGACGCGCCCGCCCGCCCGCCTCGATACAACTCCGGCCCGTGAGCGCCACCACGATCGAGACGACGACGCCGGCGGGAGACGCTCCGAGCGCGTCCTGGACGCCCGTCCGCTTCTTCCTCAGCACCGAGCGCGACCATGCGGAGCGCTTCGCCGACCGCCTGCGCGCCAAGGAGGACGCCTGCGTGCGCGTCGTGCCGTGCGCCGGTCGCGGGCTCCGGGTCGAGGTCGGCGAGGACGAGCGCCGGGCCTCCCGCCCCGTCGAGCGCGAGCGGCGTCAGGCCGCCTGAGGCGGGCTGGGCCGCGTCGGGCGCGAGGATCGCGCCCCACGTCTGGACGAGTGGCCGATCGCCGTCGGCCACCCGTCATCGACCCGTGGCGGGACGCCGATGCGGAGAACGTGCCCTTCCGGCCGGTCCGCTTCTTCCGACCCACCGAGCGCGACTACGCGGAGCGCTTCGCGCAGCGCCTGCGGTCGGCCGGCTCCTCGCCGGTCCGCATCATCCGCTGCGCGGGCCGCGGGCTGCGCATCGACGTCGGCGAGGACGAGCGTCGCGCCGACGTCCCGGTCCCGCGCGACCGCCGGGCCTCCCGGCCGGGCCCCTCGCGGGACACGCATCCCGACGGCCCGGCCTGAGCGGCGGCGGCCGCGTCCGCCGGCCGGCGTGCGTTCGCCGGGCCGTCGGCGCCGGCGGTGAGGCTGCGGGTCAGCCGCAGGCGGCTGCGGTCCGATCCCGACGACGCCGCGTCGCCGGAAGGCCAAAGTGCGGCCCGTGCATCGGATCAGCGCCGCCACGGTCATCACCGGGGCGATCATCGCCGCGTTCGCCGGCTGCTCGGACGGCCCCGGTGGGACGGCCGGCGCCTCGTCGTCGGACCGGATCGCCTTCACCCGCCTCGCGAGCTCGAGCAGCGCGGTCGCGACGATCGATCCTGCGACGGGCCGCGTGCGGACCCTCGCCGGCGGCGCCGGCCGCTTCGACGGCGAGCCCGCGTGGTCGCCCGACGCCCGGCGGATCGCGTTCGCGCGGTCGACGGACGGACGCCGGCACCTGCGGATCCACGTCATGCGCTCCGACGGAAGCGGCGTGCGCCGCATCACCGCCGGCCGCTTCGACGACCGACCGGCGTGGTCGCCCGACGGCCGCTGGATCGCCTTCCAGTCCACGGCGGGCATCCGGCTCGTGCGCCCCGACGGGACGGGAGGCCGCCGGCTCCCCGGCAGCGGGGAGGGGGACGCCCGCCCCGCGTGGGCCCCCGACGGCCGGATCTCGTACACGACGGGCGGCGAGACCACCCAGCGCGTCGTCGTGCAGCGGGTCGACGGCAGCGCCCGCCGGATCCTCGCGCGGGGGTGGTCCTCCGACTGGTCCCCCGACGGGCGCACGATCGCGTTGACCGGACCCGATGGCGGCGTCTTCACGGTGCCCGCGAGCGGAGGCACGCCGCGTCGGCTCGCACGTGGCTACGAGCCGTCCTGGTCGCCCGACGGAGGTCGGCTCGCGTACACCCGCTGGGGCTCCGGCGACCGCATGGAGCTCTGGACCATCCGCCGCGACGGCACCGGAGCGCGGCGCCTGCGCCGCGACGCGGAAGCGCCGGACTGGCGGCCGCGCTGAGGCGGAGCGTCGCCGCCCGAGCGTCTCGCCCCGGCGGGCGCCCCGTCGCTCCTCGCGAGCGGCTGGGCGTCGGTCAGCTCGGGGTGACGGCGACCTCGAGACGGTCGTCGAGATCGACCTCGACGACGGCGCTCCCGTCGGCGTCGGCGACGACGTCGCCGACGGTCGCGCCCCGCACCGCGTAGCTGCCGCGCGGACGGAGGCCTTCGAGCCCGAGACGCCTTCGTCCCGGCTCCTCGCCGGGGCGCAGGACGAGGCGCAGGTCCCGCCCGTCGCTCGTGGCCTGCGCGACGAGGACGTCCGGGTAGGGAGCGTCGGCGAGGACCGGCGTCGCCGCGGGCGCCGCCTCCGAGCGGACGAGATCGTGGAAGGCGCCGGGGGCGGAGAACCGCGCCATCGCCATGGTGAGGTTGTGCTTCACCGAGCAGGCATGGGCGACCTCGCCGCCCTCCCGCCGGAGCGGGACGCGCGCCTCCATCGATGCCAGCGCCGCACGGGCGACCTCGAGGTCGCCCATCTCCGTCGCGGCGAGCATGACGCCCGCGAGGCCGCCGGCCGGCGAGCGCGTGTAGTTGCCGTCGTCGATGCCGTCGTAGGGTCCGCCCGAGAGCTCGAGGAGCCCGTCGCGGACGTCGATGACCTCGTGGCGGAGGATCGCCCACGAGCGCTCCGCGACGTCCGGAGCGACGCCGTGGGCGAAGTAGGCGGTGGCGGCGTCGAGGAACGTGAGCATGAGCGTGGGGATGCGGAACCCGGCGAGGCCGTTGCGGATCGGCACGAGCCGCCCGTCCGGCGCCGTGAACTCCTCGTCGAGCGTGCGCAGCCAGCGCTCCCGGTGGGCCTCCTCCAGCTCGGTGCCGTGGACGCGATCGGCGAGCGTGAGGGTGGTCATCCCCATCGTGTTGCAGACGCTGAAGTTCCAGTGCGGCTCGCACGGGAAGAACCCGAGGCGCTGCGAGGAGAAGTTGCGCGCGACCGTCTCGGCGAGCGAACGGTGGTCGTAGACGTACTCGCGTCGCTCGTCCCACCGGAAGCGCAGCGAGCCGGGCTGGTCGTGCACGAGGTCCCCCGAGACGCGTGCGTACATCCCGAGCATGACGCCGAGGAACCCCGAGAACATGATGTTGTCGCGGCGGACGGGGTCGGGGCACGAGTCGAGGTTGCCGAGCAGGTTCTCGAGCCTCCAGTACTCCCAGACGCGCCGGTCCTGCATCTTCGCGATGGCGAGGCGCTGCCCCTCGGAGACGTAGCCGCGGAACGCCGGCGTCCGCGTCCTCTGCGGATGTGGTCCTCGCGCAGGAGGAGCACCTCGATCGCGAGGTTCGGATGGGTCACGAGCGCCGGGAACGCGACGAGCTCGTGGAACACCTCGACGACCGTGCCGCGCTTCGGGGAGCGCCGGGCGCCGATCACCTCGCCGTGACCGTCGACGCGGACGATGCGCCGCTCGGCCGCGACCGGGTGCACGACGCGGACGCGGTGCTCGTCGAGCAGCGCGTCGAGCTTGGGGCCGAGAGCGCCGAACCCGCGCGTCTGGATCTCGAGGAGCTCGCCGTCGGCGCGGACGAGGTCGACGACGAACCTCCCGACGGGCACCTCGAGACGGTCGCCCGGCCTCGCGAGCGTCGTCTTGAGCGCGGCGTGGAGCGGGCCCTCCCGCAGGACGCCGATCGGGCTCAGCGACCCTCCTGCAAGCGGACGAGGAGGAGCACGGCGGGAGGGCGGCTGTCCACGTCCGGGATCCTGCCAGGCCGCGGGGTCGGGTCGCCGTCGGAGCGCCCCGCCGCGCGTCGGGCGGCACCGATTCCCGCTCGGCGCGCCCTCCACCCTCGCTGCTGCGCCGACCTTCGGCGACGGGGCTCGCACCTGTCGGCGCCGTGGCGCGCGTGCATTCGCGCCTCCGGCCGCGCGCGGGCGGACGGTACGATCACCGCATGACCACGCCGCACGCGACCGTCGCCGAGGAGGAGTACCTCCAGACCCTGTTCTGGCTCCACGAGGTCGGGCTCCCGATGACCGGCGCCAACGTCGCCCGGGCGATGCAGCTCTCCGCCCCGACCGTGCACGAGATGGTCGGCCGCCTCGAGCGCGACGGGTACATCGAGCGCGGCCCCGACAAGGTGATCCACTTCACCGACACCGGTCGCGAGCACGCCGAGGGCATCGTCTCGCGCCACCGCCTCATCGAGCGCTACCTCACGGACGTCGTCGGCGTGCCGTGGGACGACGTCCACGAGGAGGCCGAGCGCCTCGAGCACGCGATGAGCCCGCGGTTCGAGGCGTACATGCGACGGGCCATCGGTGACGCGACGACGTGTCCCCACGGGCACCCGATCGAGGTCGGCTCGCGCGTCGACGCCGTCCCGCTCTCCGACGTCGAGATCGGCGCGATCGTCGAGGTCGTCCGCTTCGAGAACGAGGCCGAGGACCTCCTCCACTACCTCAAGGGCTCGGGGCTCGAGCCCGGCCTCAAGGGCGTCCTCGCCGACCGCGACGACGAGATGGTCCTCGTCGAGGCCGAGGACGGGAAGCGCTGCGTCGTCACCCCGTCCGTCGCCGAGACGGTGAGCGTCGTCGCGAAGCCGAGCCCGCCGCCGCGCACCGCCCTCCCCGACCAGCTCGTCCTCGCGAAGGACCGCTGGGGGATGTGACGCCGCCCCACGCCCGCGGCCGAACCGGATTCCTGCGGCGCCATGGCGCCGCAGGAATCCGGTTCGGCGCAGCGGTGCGGGGTCAGAGGCTGCGGTAGGCCTCGGCGAGGCGGCGGATGCCCTCGTCGATCTGGTCCGCCGTCACGCCCGAGTAGGCGAGCCGCAGGGTGTTCTCGCCGCCCTCCATGAGGAAGTCCGTCCCGCGGACGAAGGTCACCCCGCGATCCTGCGCGGCGGCGAAGAGCGCGGCGACGTCGGTGCCGTCGGGCAGCTCGACCCACATGAAGTACCCGCCGTCCGGGGGCACGTAGGAGGCCTCGGGAAGCTCCCGCTTGAGCGCCGCGTCGAGGAGGTCGACCCGCTCGGCGAGCGCCTTCTTCACGGTCTCGATCGAGCGGTCGAGCCCGCCGTTGACGCAGAACTTGTGGACGATCGACTGCGCGACCTGGTTCGGCGCGATGTACGTGTTCGTCGCGCGCTTCGCGATCCGGGCGATGATCTCCGCGGGACCGACGAGGTAGCCCGTGCGGATCCCGGGGCAGACGGTCTTCGAGAACGACGAGGCGTAGACGACGTGCGTCGCCTCGGCGTTGCCGTCGAGCTCGAGCATCGTCGGGAGCTGCTCGCCGCGGAACCGGATCGCGACGTACGGGTCGTCCTCGAAGACCGTGAACGAGTGCTCGTCGGCGAGCTCGAGCAGCCGGCGGCGCTTGTCGAGCGAGAGCGTGTACCCGGCGGGGTTCTGGAAGTTCGGGATGATGTGGGCGAGCGTCGGTCGCACGCCCGAGCCGAGCAGCTCGGCGAGCTCCTCCGTGTCGATCCCGTCGGCCTGCAGCGACACCATCTGCACGTCGGCGCCGCGGCCCTGCAGGGAGAGGAGCGTGCGGTCGTACGTCGGCTTCTCGACGACGACCGGCTTGCCGGACTCGACGAGCTCGTCGAAGAGGAACGCGTCGGCCTGCATCGACCCGTTCGTCACGAGGACGTTCTCGGGCTGCACGCCGTGACGCTCGGCGATCCACTCGCGGAGCGGGACGTAGCCGACCGACGTGCCGTACGCGGTCGTCCCGGCGGGGTCGTCGGTGAAGGCCTGCGCCGCGGCCTCCTTGAGGCCGTCGACGTCGACGATGTCGAGCGACGGGGCGCCGCGGGCGAACGAGATCATGTCGGCGGGAGGCATCCCGGGAAATCTACGCGGCCCGGCGCGCGGGCGGACGTCAGGTCCGCGTCGCCCTCACGCGGTCGCCGGAGGCGGGGCGGCCATGAGCTCGACCACGTGCCCGCAGGGCGACGTCGTCTTCGCGCGGCGCGCCCCCCAGAGGGCGCGTCGCTCGTCCACCGGCGCCCCGGCCGACTCCAGGGCGGCGCACGTCCCGGCGAAGTCCTCGACGACCACCGCGACGTGCCCCCGCGCCGGCGGCAGCGACGGGTCGTCCTCGGCGAGGAGGTGGATCTGCGTGCCGGAGCGCTCGACCCAGCGCGTCCGTGTCGCACCGACCGCCTCGGGGGGCGCGACCTCGGTGAACCCGAGGCGGCCCCAGAACGCGACCTCCGCGTCGAGCACCGCCGGTGAGACCTCGAGCGCGACGTGCTGGATCATGCGGCCTCCCCCTCGACGAGCGCCGCGTTGCGCGCGTGGATCTCCTTCTGCGCGGCGCCGCGCCGGGCGAGCGGGAGCGGCGCGTCGGCGCCGCGCTCGGCGAGCGCGGCGAGATAGGCGTCGTCCTCGCGGAGGATCGCGGCGGCCCGGCCGGGATCGAGGACCGCGCCGTGTCCGGGCACGACGTGCGCCGCGCGCTCGACGAGCGGGGCGAGCCGGGCGAGCGTCGCCCGGTACGCCGCGATGCCGCCGGCCCCCTCCCCGAGCATGGGGATCTCACAGGGCGAGAGGAAGTCCCCGCAGACGAGGACGCCGGTCCACGGCGCCCAGATCGCCATGCCGTCGACGACGTGCCCCTCGGTCGGGTGCAGCTCGGCCTCGTGGCCTCCGACGCCGAGGTGACCGGGCACGGGAAGCGCCTGGACGTCGCCGAGCTGGAGCGGCCGCGCGCGCTCGACGTAGTGCTCGTCGTCGAACTCGCGCAGCTCACGGGCCGCGGCGCCCGGCTCGGCGCGCAGCCGGGCCGCCGTCGTCTCGGCGCAGCCGACGGGGGCGCCGGGGAAGGCGAGCCGCCCGAGCAGGTGGTCCCAGTCCCCGTGGGTGACGAGGAGGCCCGTGAACGGGAAGCGCGCCTGCTCGAGGAGCGTCGGGAGCAGGTCGAGCTCCTGCGGGAAGACCGGGGAGTCGATGACGAACGCCTCGACGGGGCCGTCCGGGTCGGCGTCGTCGGCCGGCCCTCCGCGTAGGACGACGCAGTTCGTCTGCCACGCCGCCGAGGTCGCGACGAGGACGTCCTCGTGGAGGCTGACGACGCGCACGACGGGACGGCGGGGACGGCGCGGCGGACGCTCAGGCGCCGAGGAGCTTCGCGGCCTCGAGGAGCGTCTTCACCTCGGCCGTCGGCTTCTTCTGCCCGCTCTCGAGCTCCTCCTTGCTGCGGTTGACCCAGATGACCGGGATCTTCGCCTTCACGCAGGGCTCGACGTCGTGGTAGTGGCTCGAGGTGACGTGGACCCAGCCCTTCTTGCCCCCGATCCGGCGCGCGAACTCGGTGAAGTGCGCGGCGTCCGGCTTGTAGGAGCGGACCTGCTGGGCGGTGACGACGAGGTCGAAGTCGCCGGGGATGTGTCGGCGGGTCTGACCCAGGAGCTTGTCGTCGACGTTCGCGATGAGACCGGTCTGGAAGGTCTTGCGGAACTTGTTGATCTGCGCCGGGGTCTCCTTGAACGGCTTCCAGCGCTCGACGCTGTCCGGGAGGAAGCCCGCGCGGGAGGGCTCGAGCGGCCACCCGATGCGCTTCGCGATCTCGACGGCGGTCCGGCGCAGGACCTCCGCGTACAGCTCGTAGGAGCCGCCCTCGACCTCGCGCGAGACCTCGTGGAAGAGCGAGACGATCTCCTCCTGGGAGTCGATCGTGAAGCCGTCCCTCGCCGCTTCCTTGCGGAACGCGTCGTAGATCCCCTTCTCCCAGTCGATGAGGGTCCCGTAGACGTCGAAGGTGACCCACTGGACTTTGGAAGGCAGAGGCATAGGGGCGGCATTCTGCCATTTCAGGCCGTCATCACGCCGTCCCGCGGCGCCCCGCCCGACCGGTGGGACGTCACCCGCGCGGGCGGAGGTCCCCGCGCGAAGGCGGGTGGTAGCGTCCCCGCCCGCTATGGACCTCCTCGAATATCAGGGCAAGCAGCTCTTCGGTCGCCACGGGCTCGTCGTCTCGGACGGCAAGGCCGTGACGACCGTCGATGACGCTGTCGCCGCCGCGAACGAGATCGGCTATCCGGTCGTCGTGAAGGCGCAGGTGCTCATCGGCGGCCGCGGCAAGGCGGGCGGCGTGAAGCTCGCCGCCGACGAGGCCGAGGCGCGTGAGCACGCGACGAACATCCTCGGGCTCGACATCAAGGGCCACATCGTCCGCACGCTGTGGATCGAGCACGCCTCGGACATCGCCGACGAGTACTACGCGTCGGTCCTCCTCGACCGCTCGGCCAAGAAGCCGCTCGTGATGTTCAGCGTCGAGGGCGGCGTCGACATCGAGCAGGTCGCGGAGGAGACGCCCGAGAAGCTCGTCAAGCGCAACGTCGACCCCCTCGTCGGGCTCACGCGGGAGGAGGCGCTCGACATCGCGAAGGCCGGCGGGGCCGCCGACGACGTCGTCGAGGGCGTCGCCGACGCGCTCGTCGCCCTCTACGAGGTCTGGATCGAGGAGGACGCGAGCCTCACCGAGATCAACCCGCTCATCGTCACGCCCGACCGCGAGGTGAAGGCGCTCGACGCGAAGGTGACCCTCGACGGCAACGCGCTCTTCCGCCACCCGGAGAACGCCGACCTCGGCGACAGCGCGAACGCCGACCCGATCGAGCTGAAGGCGAAGGAGCAGGACGTCACCTACGTCAAGCTCGACGGCGACATCGGGATCATGGGCAACGGCGCCGGTCTCGTCATGTCGACGCTCGACGTCGTGAAGGGCGCCGGCGGCGAGCCCGCGAACTTCCTCGACGCGGGCGGCGGCTCGGACGCCGAGAAGGTGAAGCAGGCGATCGAGCTCATCCTCTCCAACGAGAACGTGAAGGCCGTCCTGCTCAACATCTTCGGCGGCATCACGCGCTGCGACGAGGTCGCGAAGGGCCTCGTCGCCGCGTTCGGCGACCTCCAGCCGAAAGTCCCGTTCGTCGTCCGCCTCGACGGCACGAACGACGTCGAGGGACGCAAGATCGTGGAGGAGGCGGCGCTGCCCAACGTGCACGCCGCGAAGACGATGGACGGGGCGGCCGAGCAGGTCGTCGCGCTCGCGAAGGAGAACGCCTGATGTCCATCCTGGTCGGGAACGACACGAAGCTCGCGGTCGCGGGCATCACGGGCCGCGAGGGCTCGTTCCACACGCTCAACAACCGCAACTACGGGACGAACGTCGTCGGCGGCGTCAACCCGAAGAAGGCGGGTGAGAACGTCGAGGGCATCCCGGTGTTCGCGAACTGGGAGGACACCGTCAAGGAGTCCGGGGCGAACACGGCGATGATCTTCGTCCCGCCGCCGTTCGCCGCCCAGTCGGCGCTCGAGGCGGCGCAGGCGGGCGTCGAGCTCGTCGTCATCATCACCGAGGGCATCCCCGCCCACGACGAGCTCAAGCTCTACAACACGGTCAAGCGCGACCACCCGAGCACCCGGGTCGTCGGCCCGAACTGCCCGGGCATCCTCTCGCCGGGCAAGGCCAACGTGGGCATCATCCCGGCCGCCTTCTTCAAGGAGGGCAACGTCGGCGTCGTCTCGCGCTCCGGCACGCTCACCTACCAGATCGGCAACGAGCTGGCCCAGGCCGGCTTCGGCAACTCCTCGATCGTCGGCATCGGCGGGGACCCCGTCCCCGGCTCCTCGTTCGTCGACATCATCGAGCTGTTCGAGAAGGACGACCAGACCGACCTCATCGTCATGTCCGGCGAGATCGGCGGGTCCGCCGAGGAGGAGGCCGCCGAGTACGTGAAGGAGAACGTCTCGAAGCCGGTCGTCGGCTACATCGCCGGCTTCACGGCGCCCCCGGGCAAGCAGATGGGCCACGCCGGCGCGATCGTGTCCGGCTCGGCCGGCACGGCGCAGGCGAAGGCCGAGGCGATGGAGGCCGTCGGCATCCGCGTCGGCCGCACGCCGACCCAGGTCGCGGAGATCGCGATCGAGATCCTGCGCGGCTAGCCGCCGTCGCCACGCCGCCTTCCGAGGGGCCGTCCCGCGTCGCGGGGCGGCCCTTCGTCGTGTCGGCGCCCGTGGCCACCCGGGACGGATGACGCAGACGCGGGTCGGCCGAACGGCCGACCGGAGGACTGCGACCGCTCTCGTTCGGCGAGCGCCCCTCCTTCCCCCGACCGGTCGGACATCGTGCGAACGGGATCCTCCGATCGCACGATGATCGGAATGCGCCTCCGCTCGCAGAATCGTCGCCGTGACTGCGCCAGGCCGGAAGGACGACGAGATGCACGGAGCCGACATCAGCGCGGCGCTCGCCGATCTCGAGCGCAAGCTCGACGAGCTCGAGCGCGAGATCGCGACGGCCGGCGACGAGCGGAGCCCCAGCGAGCCGCAGGAGACGGAGATCCCGGAGGCGGTGGCGCCGGCGCGGGCGCAGACGGCGCCCGACGCGCGGCACGAGGCGGATCCCGGCGCCCCCGTGGACCTCGGGGAGCTCGAGGCGTTCCGCGACCGCATCGAGGACACGATGCTCGGCCTGCTCGCCGGCTACGACCGGATGCTGCGCGCGGTCCGCGCGACGGGCATCGCCCCGGCCGGGACGACCCCATCGTCGCGCCCGCCGGTCGCGGTCGACGTGGCGGCGGGCGGATCGCCGCTGCTCCGCGGATCCTCGCTCCCGCTCCCCCTCGGCGCCGGCGAGGACCCGGCGGTGCAGGGGACCGTCACGCTCGACGCGGGGCCGTTCCTCGACATCGCGTCCCTCGGCCGCTTCGAGCAGGCCCTCCGGAGCCTGCCCGACGTCAGCGACGTCGACGTGAAGGGGTTCGAGGGACACCGCGCCATCCTTGGCGTCGACCTCGCGGGTCCCGTCGCGATCGCCGGAGAGATGCGGCGCGTCGCCGGCCTCCCCGTCGCGGTGCGCCGCGAGGGTGCCGTCCTCGTCGTCGACGTCGAGGGGATCCCCGCTCATGTCGCCTGAGACGAGAACCCGCTCGCAGCCGCTCGCGGTCCTCGGGATCATCCTCATCGCGCTCGCCGGGTTCGCGGTGTTCTTCCTCTCGTTCCTCGTCGCGCCGCTCGCGGTCCTCGCGATCTTCACGATCGCCTTCGCGCTCTCCGACAAGTCGAAGGACCAGGGCGCGCCGCAGGCGCCGGGGTCGGTCGGCGACGCCCGTCCGCCGCACGAGGCGACGGGCATGAGCCGCGCGCGCCTCGACCGCGAGGCCGAGCACCGCCGCGCGGAGATCGCGCGCCAGGACGAGGATCGGGCCGCCGCGGTGCGTGCGGCCGCCAGGAGGGAGCAGTGATGCACCCCGCGGTCGGCATCGCGCTCGCGCACGACCTCCCGTACACCGGGCTGCGCGACTTCACCGTGGACCCGCGCCTCTGGCACTACGTGCCGGTCGGCCTCGCGCTGCGCGAGCGCATCGTCCCGCTCACGCTCATCGGGGACGAGCTGAAGATCGCGTGCGGGCGCCCGGACCCCGACCTCTCCGCCCTCGCGACCCACTTCCCGCGGCTGCGGATCGGGCTCGTCATCGCGCCTCAGGAGGAGGTCGAGGGTCTCCTCGCGGAGCTCGGCGACCGAGAGGAGACGTCATGAGCGCCCCTCAGCCCCCGAGCGGCGCGGGCCGCCGCTTCTACCGGCAGCTCGCGGCCCACGCCGGGCTCGGCTTCGTCACGCTCGACCCCGCCGACGCCGACTCGCCGGATCACCAGACCGTCAACCCGCTCGCCGCGAGGATGCTCTCCGAGCAGATCTGCCGGCACTTCACGATCCTGCCGGTGAGCTACACGTCGGGCGTCGTGACGCTCGCGACGGCGACGCCCGCCGACGACGTCGCCCGCGACGTCGCCCGATCGCTCACCGGGCGCGAGGTCCGCTTCGTCGTCGCCCCGGAGGAGGAGCTGCTCGACGCGATCGACGAGGTGTTCGCCGACTGGCCGGCGGGGTTCGGGCCCAGCACGGCGGAGACGGCCGGCTGGGCGGACCGAGGCAACGGCGGGCCGGAGGGCGAGACGACGAACGGCCGCGTCACCGACCCCGCGTTCCCGACCCGGCTCGGAGACTTCCTCGTCGCCCGCGGCATCGCGGAGGACGAGGAGATCGCGGCGGCGCTCGAGGAGCAGCGCCGGACCGGGAGCCGTCTCGGCGAGGTGCTCGTCCACAACGGGGTCGTGAGCGAGCAGGAGCTCGTCGCGCTCCTCTCGGAGCTCTTCCAGCTCCCGCTCGTCGACCTCTCCGACTACGAGCCCGACCCCGCCGCGCTCGAGATCATCCCCGAGCCCCTCGCGCGACATCTGCGCGCGGTGCCGATCGCCGTCGACGAGACGACGCTCTACCTCGCGATCTCCGACGTGCTCGACGACGACACCGTCGCGGCGCTGAGGGAGCACACGAACCTCCGGCTTCGCGGCTTCCTCGCCACGAGGAACTCGATCGACGAGCTGCTCCAGCGCATCAACGGCGAGGAGTACGTGACCGTCGCGCGGTCCGACCTCCAGGAGCGGTTCCCCGAGGAGTCCGCGGACCGGGTGTTCTCGGGCGGCCAGAAGGGCGTTCTCGCGCTCCTCGCCCTCGTCATCGTCGGCTTCCTGCTCGTCGACGCGGTGACGACGCTCATCGTCCTCATCGGCCTCGCGTCCCTGTTCTACCTCGCGACGTCGCTCTACAAGTTCGTCCTCACGTACAACGCGCTCGGTCACACCTACGAGATCGAGGTGACGCCCGAGGAGATCGCGGGTCTCGACGAGCGCGAGCTGCCGATCTACACGCTCCTCGTCCCCCTCTACCGCGAGGCGAACGTCCTCCCGCGCCTCGTCGCCGGCATCGAGGGGCTCGACTACCCGAAGACGAAGCTCGACGTCCGGCTCCTCTGCGAGGAGGACGACGAGGAGACGGTGGCGGCGATCCGCGAGATGCACCTCCCGCCGCACTACAAGCTCGTCGTGGTCCCGGACGCGCAGCCGAAGACGAAGCCGAAGGCGTGCAACTACGGCCTTCTCCAGGCCGACGGCGAGTACGTCGTCATCTACGACGCCGAGGACCGGCCGGACCCCGACCAGCTCAAGAAGATCGTCGTCGCGTTCTCGAAGGCCGACGCGAAGGTCACCTGCATCCAGGCGAAGCTCAACTACTTCAACGCGGACCAGAACATCCTCACGCGCTGGTTCACCACCGAGTACTCGATGTGGTTCGACCTCCTCCTCCCGGGACTCGACGCCCAGGACGTGCCGATCCCCCTCGGAGGCACCTCGAACCACTTCGTCACCGACCGGCTGATCGCGCTCGCCGCCTGGGACCCGTTCAACGTCACCGAGGACGCCGACCTCGGCATCCGGCTGCACAAGGCGGGCTACAAGACCGCGATCATCGACTCGACGACGTACGAGGAGGCGAACTCCGACCTCGCCAACTGGATCCGCCAGCGGTCCCGCTGGATCAAGGGCTACATCCAGACCTACCTCGTCCACATGCGGCATCCGGCCACGCTGATGCGCCAGGTCGGCCTCAAGAGCTTCATCAGCTTCCAGCTCGTCGTCGGCGGGACGTTCATCTTCCTGCTCAACCCGATCTTCTGGCTCCTCACGACCCTCTTCTTCTTCACCGAGGCGGGCTTCATCCAGGAGCTGTTCCCGAGCTTCGTCTTCTACGGCGCGGCGTTCATGCTCTTCGTCGGGAACTTCATCTTCATGTACCTGAACGTCGCCGGCTCGGTGCAGCGCGGGTACTTCGACCTCGCGAAGTGGGCGCTCCTCTCGCCGCTCTACTGGGGTCTCATGTCGATCGCCGGGTGGAAGGGATTCCTCCAGCTCTTCTACCGGCCCTTCTACTGGGAGAAGACCGTGCACGGCCTCGACAACGGGCATCCGGGGGCTCACGAGCTCCCGCGCGCCGCGGCGCCCTCGACCACCACCACGTCGGCCGCCGTCGCGCCGCCCGCGGAGACCGCGCCACCCACGGAACCCGCGCCGCCCGCGGGAGGAGTCCGCCGATGAGCACGGTCGTCGAACCGCCCCCTCCCCGGTCGACCGAGGCCGGCGGCCACCGCGTCGGCACCCGGCTCGACACCAACGGCGTCGGCGCCCACACGCCGATGCCGAGCCGGTTCGCCGCCGCCGCCCTGTTCGTCGTCCTCGCCGTCACGTACTTCGCGATCGGCTACCAGACCGTCATCGAGCAGCACGTCGTCGTCTTCGACGCGCTCGACCGGCTGACGCGGGCCTACCTCGTCTGGCACAACGATCCGCCGAAGCTCGCGGCGATCGGGTTCCTCTTCCCGCCGCTGACGACGATGGTCTACCTGCCGCTCGCGCTCGTGAAGCCGGTGGCGACATCGCTCGTGGCGCTGCCGCTCATGAGCGCGGCCTTCGCCGCCGCGACCGTCGTCGTCCTCGACCGCACGCTCGCGCGCTGCGAGATGAACGTCGGCCTGCGGCTCCCGCTCCTCGCCCTCTTCGCCTTCAACCCGTTCTGGGTCTTCTACGCGGGCAACGGGATGAGCGAGGCGGTCTACGCGTTCTTCCTCGCCCTCACCCTCTACTCCGTCGTCTCCTGGTACGTGACGACCGAGCCGCGATTCCTCATCGGGGCGGGCTTCGGGCTCGCCTTCCTCGTCCTCTCCCGGTACGCGTTCATCGGCTGGGCGCTGCTCATCGCGATCCTCGTCGGCGTCGCGCTCGCCCGCCGCCGCGCCTCCGGCGCGGAGATCGAGGGCTCGATCATCGCCTACGCCGCGCCGATCGTCTACGTGCTCTCCCTCTGGATCCTCTTCAACTGGCTCATCGTCGGCGAGCCGCTGGAGTGGCTCACCGACACGGCGACGTCGCAGCAGGCGGCGAACGCCAGCGGCGTCGAGACGGCGAGCGACCTCTCCTTCGGCGACGTGACGAGCCGGCTCCTCGAGCTCACCCTCGCGATCGCGCCGCTCGCGTTCGTCGTCGTGCCCGCGCTGGTGTTCGCCGCCGCGGCCCGCCGCAACGACATGGCGGTCTGGCTCGCGCTGTTCACCCTGCTCGGCGCCGCCACCCTCGGCGCCCATGCCCTCATCGAGGACGAGCCGGCGTTCCTCACCCTCCGCGACGGCATGCCGATCGTCATCACGGCCTTCGTCGGTGCGGCCTGGGTCTACCGCATGTTCGAGACGGGGCGGACGCTCATCTGGGCCGGGACGGCGCTCGTCCTGCTCATCGGCCTCTTCACGGCCTGGAACGGGATGAAGGACTACCCGTACCAGTCGCTCGAGCAGGCGTGGACCCGGGCGATCGAGAGCGGCGACGACCAGGAGGGGACGTCCTCGCGGGGCGGCTACACGGTCGGCATCGAGTCCGAGCTGCAGATGGCGAACTTCATCGACGAGAACGTCACCGAGCCGGGGAGCATCCTCACCGACAACGCGCAGACCTTCGCGGTCATCCTCCTCAACGGCAAGCCCGAGCTCTTCTTCGACCGCGTCGACGAGGGCGACTCGGCGTTCCTCGACGTCCGCGACGACCCGTGGGGCGAGGTCCGCTACTTCCTCACGACGGCGGGCGACAACCAGTCCGACCTCATCCGCGACGAGTACCCCGCCCTCGCGAGCGGGACGGTCCCCGGCTTCACGGTCGTCTCGCGGACCGACCGCTACGTCCTCTCGCGGGTCGCACCGCGAGAGCCCGCCGCAGCCGCCCCGACGCAGGAGGACGAGACGCCATGACGATGCCCGGCGACACCGGCGGGACGCGCGAAGACGGAGGCGAGATCGTGCTCGTCGTCCAGGAGCGCGTCGACGCGATCCTCCGCGAGGCCGAGGATCGCGCCTCGGCCCGCGCGGCCGAGATCGAGGACGACGCCGCGCGGCGGGCGACCGAGGTCGTCGCCGACGCGGAGGAGGAGGCCGCGAGGCTGCGCGCGGAGGCGACCGCGGAGGTCGAGGCCTATCTCGCGAAGAGCCGGGACCGCGTCGACGCGTTCGCACGCGCGAGGGTCGAGCGGCTCGAGCAGATCGCCGCGGCGATCACCGAGCACGCGGCGGACCTCGACGAGCGGCTCGCGCGCGCGATCTCGGTGAAGGACCAGCTCGACGAGCTCGTCGCGGCGCTCGGCGCCGCGGCCGAGGCGGCCGCCTCGGAAGGGGCCGCCCCGGCGATCGACATGCCGCGCCTCGGGCCGGCGCCCGAGGTGACCGGCGAGGAGTCGGCAGGCGACCGGGAGGAGGACCCGCTCGGCGTCCCCCCTTCGCTGCGGGGGCACGTCGCCGAGCCGCTGTCGCTGGAGCGGGACGCGGAGGGCGACGGATGAGGGCCCTGCGCATCGTCGCCGTCCTCGCGGCGCTCGGGCTGGCGCTGTTCGCCTGGGGCTGCGACGACGACTCCTCGGAGGAGACGGCCACGACGACCACGACGGAGACGGCGTCGGCGTCCGCGTCGGCGACGACGAGGACGCGGACGACGTCCCCTCACGACGCGGGAGGCCAGAAGCTCGCCTCCGGGCCGGGCTCGCCCACGGTCGCGTCGGGCCGGACCGCGGAGGACGGCGAGACCGTCGAGGGCGCGCCGGCCGGCGGAGCCGCCGCCGCGGGCGTCTCGTCCTCGGACGGCGTCTTCCGCCCCTTCGCGGCCGACTCTCCGTGGAACACGCTCGTGAGCGGCGACCCGGTCGACCGGCGGTCGGACCGCTGGATCGAGGAGGCGCAGATCCGGCGCGGCGTCGTCGAGGAGGCGGGCCGGGAGCCGCGCGTCGAGCCGCGGCGCATCACGGCCGGCCTCTACATCAACACCCGGAGCTGGACGGTCCCCGTCGTCGACGGGCGCGGCGGCGTGCGCACGCGCGTCGTCTGCCGGCAGCTCGCCCCGTACTGCGGCGACGGCGCGCGCGTCGACGAGCTCGTCGTCCCGCCGGATGCCCAGCCGGATCCCGGCTACGACGGCTGGCTCACCGTGCTCGACCGCGACGAGCGCGTCGCCTACGACCTCTGGCGCGCGCGCCGCGGGGGCGACCGCAACGTCATCAGCTACCAGTTCATGCGCCGCTGGTATCTCGACGGCCCCGGCTTCCAGGAGCCCGACAGCGTGTCCGCCCGCGGTTCCGGCCTCCCGCTCTTCGCCGGCCTCATCGGCCCCGAGGAGATCCGCGCGGGCCGCATCGAGCACGCGCTCGCGCTCTCGCTCCCGGGCCCGTCGCAGCGCAACTACGTCCAGCCCGCGTCCTCGACCGACGGCGTCGGCCGGCTCGTCTCCATCCCGGAGGGGGCGCGGGTCCGGCTCAAGGACTCGGTGACGTTCGACTCGCTGCAGCGCCGGCGCGACCCTCGCTGCGAGGACCCGGCCTACGGCGTCGTCTTCCTCGACGACGGCGAGATCGACCGCTCACGGCGCGACGACCTCTGCAAGACCTACCGCTACCCGCAGAGGACGAACGAGCGCGCGACGCGCGCGATCATCACCGCGCTGAAGCGCTACGGCGCGATCGTCGTCGACCGCGCGAGGGTCCCGACGCTCTACGCGCAGCAGAACGTCGACTGGTCGGCGCCGCTGCGCGGGGACGACGGCGAGCTCCTCGGCGCCGACAGCGAGCCGCTCACCCGCCAGGAGCGCGAAGCGACGGGCTTCGTCGCGACGCCGCTGCTGCGCGGCAACGAGGTCGAGGGCCTGCGGGTGTCCGACTTCGAGGTCGTGCAGGTTCGCGGCGAGATCCTCAAGTTCCCGTCGCTCGAGACCGTCGAGACCCGCCGGGCCGTCGTGGCCCGCAGCGCCTCGCCGACGACCGGAGGCGCCCGATGAAGCTCCGACCTCCCGCGGCCGCCGCCGCGCCCCTGGCCCTCCTCGTCGCCCTGCTGGCGACGGGGTGCGGGGTCGAGAAGAGCGAGGCCCCGCCTCCGAGCAGGACACCCGTTCCCGCCTCGAGCACAGCGGCCTCCGAGGACCCCGAGGCCGTCGCCGAGCGCATGGAGCTCCTCCAGGCGAGGCTCCCGACGCGGCCGGCCGACACGGTCGCGATCGACACGATCGGCGACGGCTCGCTCGTCCGCGGGAACACCGCGGGCCTTCGGACGGACGCCCGCGTGGAGCTCGTCTCCTCGACCGAGGAGCGGGCGTACGAGCGGCTCTGCCGCGGCCAGGTCGACGCGATCGAGGTGACGACCGTGCCCTCGCAGGAGGTCGTCGAGGCGTGCCGCAGCCGCGGTCTCGTCATCGTCGAGCCGCTTCAGCTCGCCTCGGACGCGATCGTCCTCGCGACGAAGAACGCCAGCGACGTCGGCGGGGACTGCATCACCGTCGCGCAGGCGAACGCCCTGTACCGGGCGGGCTCGAGCTTCACGAACTGGTCCCAGCTCGGCTTCGACGACCTGCCGATCCGGCCCGCCGGCCGCGAGGAGGGATCGGCGACCTTCGAGGCCTTCGGGCGGATCGTCCTCAACCGCGCGAACCCCACGCTCGCGGACGTCCGGTCCGACTACATCGCGCGGACGAGCGACCCGCGCCTGCGGCGCGAGGTGACGAACCGGACGCGCCGGGAAGAGGCCCTCGCCCGCGTGCGGCGGTACCGCGAGCGGCTCGTCGAGCGCACGCTCGCCGCACGCCGGCGCGCGATCAACGCCGCCGAGGCGCGTGCGGACCGGCGGGTGCTCGCGCTCATCGCGAAGGAGAACGCGCGCAACCGCAAGCTGCAGATCACCGTGGACGCCGCGGCGCTCGCCGAGCGCAACCGCCTTCGGGTCGAGCGCGCGAAGCGCCGCGCGC
The DNA here is from genome assembly GCF_059438195.1 of Paraconexibacter sp. NCBI lineage: Bacteria > Bacillati > Actinomycetota > Thermoleophilia > Solirubrobacterales > Paraconexibacteraceae > Paraconexibacter > Paraconexibacter sp. The sequence goes on along the minus strand of NZ_JBLKKY010000011.1, from coordinate 15,437 downwards.
GCGACCGTGCGAACGCCGCGTACGACCGCCGGATCGACGCGCTCGTCCGGCGCTACCGCGCGGAGCAGCTCGAGAAGGCCGATCGGCCCGGAGCGGTCGGGACGTTCCGCTTCAGCTACTACGAGCTGTTCGAGGAGCAGCTCCGCCCGCTCGAGATCGACTTCGGCGTCCCGGCGACGCGCAGCGGGCAGCCCGTCCGCTTCGGCGATCTGCGGCCGGCCGACCAGCGGCGACTCGCCCGCGAGGTCCTCGCGAACAGCGAGCAGACACGGGAGGGCGAGGCGAGGGGAGCCGAGGCGGGGACGGTCTCCGGCATCGACCCGGAGACGCCGCTCACCGGCATCGAGAGCCTCCCGGCGACCGACGCCGAGGGCAACCGCATCTACTCCGGTCCGGGCTGCGTCTTCCCGGCGCAGACGACGATCACGACCGGCGTCTACCCGCTGACGCGGCGGTTCTTCGTCATCACGACCGATCGCGCGCTGCGTCGCGCCGCCGTCGTCGACGTCCTCGACCAGCTCCTCCAGGAGTCGCGGACGATCGCGACGGAGGGCCGGCTCGTCCCGATCACCGACCAGCAGCTGTCGGATGCGCTCACGACCATCCGCGGCGAGCGGCCCGAGGCCGACGAGGTCGTCGGCACCGAGCAGGAGAGCCTGCCGCCGACGACGACCGCCGAGGACGGGTCGGTCGAGGCCGAGATCGAGGCCGAGGAGCGCGAGGCGGAGGCGGACAGCGGAGTGCGCGAGACGCCGACGACGCCCACGACCCCGCCGCGCGTCGGCGAGGACTCCGGCATCCCGGGCGTGTCGGCGCGTGGCGACGGCTGAGCGCGGACCCGCGCGGGCTCAGTCGGCGCTGCGCATCGTGCGCTTGAGGCGCTCGATCCGCGCGACGAGCTCGTCGAGGGACGCCTCGACCTCGGGCGGCGCGGAAGCGTCCGCGGGCGGGGCCTCGGCGCTCGCGGCGGGCCCGGACGCGGTCGCGCGCGCGACGTCGGCGAGCGTGTCCCCGAGCCGCTCCTCGAGGGCGGCGATGCGCAGCGACGAGCGCTCGAGGTCGGCGGACAGGGCGTCGACGCGCGCCTCGAGCGTCCGCACGGCCCCGTCCCGCTCGGCCCGCTCCCTGTCCGCCTCGTCCCGCAGCCGCTCGAGAGCGGCGCGAGCCGCCGCGACCTCGTCGGCGAGGCGGGCGGGAGGGGCGCCGGCGTCCTCGGCGGAGGGAGCACGGCGCGCGAGCTCGTCGGCCCGCTCCTGGAGCGAGGCGAGACGCGCGAGCGACTCCTCGAGTGGCGGGACCTCGCCTGTGTCGTGCGGGCCGGACATCCGCGCCCGGAGATTATCGAGCCGGTCGCCGCGCCCCAAGCGCCTGAGGTCAGGCGTCGGGCCCGGCGTCGAGGTGGAGCCGGAGGTAGAGGTCCCGGCCTCCGGAGGAGTTGTCGGTCTCGCTGAACCCGAGCGAGTGGTAGAGGGCGAGCGCCGCGGCGTTGCGCTCGTTCGCGTCGAGCTCGACGCGGCGCGCCCCGCGTTCGCGCGCCCGCGCGATCGCCGCCTCCGTGAGGGCACGGCCGAGGCCCCGTCCGCGAGCCTCCTCGCGGACGAAGAGGTCCTCGAGGAGGCAGTCCGTCCCCGCCCGCCAGATCCCGTGCCGGTAGCGCAGGACGGCGACGGCCGCCGGAGGCCCGTCGGGGCCGGGGGAGGCGAGGAGGACGTCGGTGTCGCGCTCGCCGAGGAGCCGCTCGACGCCCGCGAGGAACGCGTTGTCCGACGGCCAGGAGAGGCCGAGGTGGTCGCGGAAGGCGACGAGGAGCGCCGCTGCGGACTCGGCGTCCCGCTCGTCCGCGAGGCGGATGCGGGGGTCGGTCACGCGGACGGCAGGCTCCTCGTCGGCGGGCGCTACTCCGCCGCGTCGGCGATCGTCGCGATCGGGGCGCCGGTGCTGATCGGGTCGCCCTCGTTGATGTGGAGCTCGGCGAGGATGCCCGACTTGTGGGCCACGATCTCGTTCTCCATCTTCATCGCCTCGATGATGCAGATGAGCTGGCCCTCCTCGACCGCCGCGCCCTTCTCGACGACGATCTTCCACATGTTCCCCTGCATCGGGGAGTCGAGACGGTCGCCGCCGCCTCCGCCGCCCGAGGACGCGCGGGCCTCGCGCTTCTTCTTCGGGGCGGCGCCGCCGGCCGCGCCGGCCGCGACGACGCCGGCGACCGGGGGCGGGCCGATGACGGTGACGTCGAAGCGCTTGCCGCTCACCTCGACGGCGTAGGAGTGCTCGACCTTCTCCTCGTCGTCGTCGGCGGGCGGGAGCGGCCCCGCGAGGCCGAGCTGGGTCTCCTGCGCGGTCGACTTCAGCCACTCCTTGTCTTCCATGAGCTCCTTGCAGGTGGAGCCCTTCGCCCACTCCTCGGTCTTGAGGAGGGCCTTGTGGAAGGGGATGAGGGTCGTGAGGCCCTCGATGAGGTACTCGTCGAGCGCGCGGAGCATGCGCGTCGTCGCCTGCTCGCGGTCGGCGTCCCACACGATGAGCTTCGCGACCATCGGGTCGTAGGTCGGGGACACCTCGCCGTAGGCGCCGACGCCCGAGTCGACGCGGACGCCCGGACCCGCCGGCTCCTTGTAGTCGCCGATCTTGCCCGGCGCCGGGGCGAAGTTCATCGCCGCGTTCTCGGCGTTGATGCGGCACTCGATCGCGTGGCCGCGGATCTCGACGTCCTCCTGCGCGTAGGAGAGCTTCTCGCCGGCGGCGGCGCGGATGCCCTCCTTCACGATGTCGATGCCGGTCACCATCTCGGTGACGCAGTGCTCGACCTGGACGCGGGTGTTCATCTCGAGGAAGAAGTACTCGTTCGTGTCCGACGAGAAGAGGCCCTCGACGGTCCCCGCGCCGACGTAGTCGACCGCCTTCGCGGCGTCGACGCCGATCTTGCCGATGCGCTCGCGGGTCTCCTCGTCGACGATCCACTCGGGGGCCGGGGCCTCCTCGATGACCTTCTGGTGCCGGCGCTGGATCGAGCAGTCGCGCTCGCCGAGGTGGATGACGTTGCCGTGGCGGTCGGCGATGATCTGGACCTCGACGTGCCGCGGGTTCGGCAGGTAGCGCTCGAGGTAGACGGTGGGGTCGCTGAAGAACTTCTCGCCCTCGCGGCTCGCGCCCTCGAAGGCGCCCTGGAGCTCGTCCTCGGTGAGGGCGACGCGGAAGCCCTTGCCGCCACCGCCGCCGGCGGCCTTGACGGCGACCGGGAAGCCGATCTGGTCCTTCGCGATCTTCATCGCGTCGTCGACGGTGTCGACCGGGTCGGTCGTGCCGGGGACGATCGGCACGCCCGCGTTCTGCATGAGCTCGCGGGCCTTCGTCTTCGAGCCCATCGCGTCGATCGCCGAGGCGGGCGGGCCGATGAAGACGATGTCGTTCTCGTCGCACGCGCGGGCGAACGGGGCGTTCTCGGCGAGGAAGCCGTAGCCGGGATGGACGGCCTCGGCGCCCGACTCCTTGCACACCTCGATGATCTTCTCGACCTTGAGGTAGCTCTCGGAGGCGACCGCGGGCCCGAGGAGGTACGCCTCGTCGGCGGCCTTCACGTGGAGGGCGTCCCGGTCGGCCTCGGAGTACACGGCGACGGACGCGATGCCCATCTCCTTGCAGGCGCGGATGACACGGAGGGCGATCTCGCCCCTGTTGGCGACCAGGATCTTGCTGAACATGAGGCGCGAAAGGCTACTCAACCCCCCGCGCGCGCGGCGGCCCGCCGAGGCATCGAACCGCACGAAAGCGGGGATGGGAAGAGGTGATGACGACGAGAGCCCGACGAGCAGTCCCCATCGCCCTCGCATCGGTCGCGCTCGCGGCCGGCCTCGCGGCGTGTGACGACGACGATCTCGCGTCGGTCCCCACGGTGTCCGGGCCGACCGTCGAGGACACCGTCGGGCCCGACGGGCCGACGGTCGACACGGGCGTGCGCGTGGGCGAGGAGGTCCGCCTCGCTCCCGAAGGTGAGCGGGAACGTGCCGTGGAGCGCGCGGTCCGCGAGGCGGGCGGCGGGCGCGTCGTCGCGATCGACTTCGACATGGACGACGACGGGCGCGTCGACGACGACGACGACGGCCTCACGAACGACCGCTGGACGATCATCGTCGAGGAGGACGGCGACCGCACCCGCGTCGTGCTCGATCGCAACCTCCAGGTCGTGTTCCTCGACGTCGTCTGAGCCCCGCCGCCGCCCCAGAGCCGCGGGCGGCCGCCACGAACGTCGATCTGCACCCCTGGCCGCAACGAACGTCGATCTGCGCGCCCTCCACGGGGTGGGGATCGACGTGCGACGGCTCAGGGGGTGCTGATCGACGTTCCAGGCGCTCGGGCGGCGCCGATCGGCGCCCGCCCGTGCACTCGGCGGACCACGTATCGAAGCGCGCCGGATGAGGCGGTAGGGTCGCGCCCGACCCCACTTCTACGGAGGACCCATGGACCTTCAGCAGCTCAGCACGCCGATGAAGATCGCAGGTGGTGCAGGCATCGTCCTGCTCATCTCGCTCTTCCTCCCGTGGTACTCGGTCTCGGCCGAGGGCCTCGGCATCGAGGTCTCCGAGAGCGCGAGCGCCTGGGAGGCGTTCGGCTTCATCGACATCCTCCTCTTCCTCGCCGCGGCGATCGCGATCGGCGTCACCGTCGCGACGGCGCAGAACCGCGCCGCCGCGCTGCCCGTGCCCGCGTGGCAGCTCCTCCTCGGCGCGGGCGGGCTCGCGACGCTCCTCGTCCTCTACCGACTGATCGACACGCCGGTGCCCGACCTCTCGGGAACCGGCGTCGACAGCGGCCGCTCGATCGGCGTCTTCATCGGGCTCATCGCCTCCGCGGGCATCGCCTACGCGGGCAAGACGCTCATGGACGAGACGACGACGACCGTGTCGACGGAGCCGCCGATCCGCTGAGCATAGGCGCCGCCTGAGCACCCGAGAACTCCGATCGTGCCCTCTTGGGTCACGATTTGAGTTCTCGCCGGTGCTGTGAGGGGACTCCGAGGCTGCTCACACCACCGGCCTCTCTGGAGGATTCTTCCCGAGGTCCTGGATGTAGGCGCCGATCGCGCTCCTCCAGCTGCTCATCACTGGCCCGAATCGCTCGGTGATCGAGTCGCTGATCTCCTGGAAGGTGTCGTACTCCGTCAGCTCGAATCCGCTCGTCTCGTAGTCACCGAGATCGCGCAGCAGAGAGATCGAGTCGGCGAGGTCGATCGCCGTCTCGATCGCGGTGAGCGCCTCGTCGAGGAGGGCGACGAGGTCCTGGTGCTCGGAGCGCACGCGTCGAGGCGCGATCGTTGAGAGCGCGACGAGTCGGCCGCGGATGTCCGCGCGCTCCGCGCGGCTGGCCTCCATCTCGGCGGCGAAGTCCACGATTCTCTCGTTGTTGTCCTTCGCCGCATCGATGTAGCGCTGCATGTCGTCGCGTGTCCCGTCATAACGGGTCAGCAGCGCCTCCACCTGGTCCCGGTACGACGCTGCCGCGTTCCGCGCCTCCGTCGTCTCGCGGCGGTAGCGCCGCCGGTCGGCGCGCCAGTCCTCGAGCGCCTCGTGCGCGTCACGGAGGTACCGCGCCGCTCCCAGCGTCGCTTCTCGAACCGCTTCGTGCGGGATGTCGACCGGCGCACGTTCGCTCGTCCGCGCGAGGGTGTCTACCTCGGCGGCCGCACCGTCACGCAGCGCGTTGCTCGCGGTGAGAATGCCGTCGGCCTCCTGAGTCCACGGCATGAGGTCCTTCTCGTCGAGCGTGGTGAGCTCCTTCCACCCCGTGACGATCCTCGTGATGTGGGTGTTCGCGCTGACGGCGATGCGCTGGACCCGCTCCTCCTCGAGGCCTTCGAGCTCCCGTCGGGACTCCCGGAGCGCCGGAAGCACCTCCGCGGCGGCCTCGCCGATGTCGACGAGGTCGTCGACACGCTCGGCGTCGCCGAACTCGTCGACGAGCCGCGACAGGGCGCGCGTGTCGGCCTCCGCATGGTTGAGCGCGACCGTGGTGTCGCTCGGTCCGCGGTCGACGAGTGTCACGATCGCCGCAGCCGAGCCGCCGGCGACCAGCAGAGCGACGAGGGTGAGGAGTGCGAGGCGGACACCGCGCCCCGACGCCGCCGCGTGTTCGTCCTCGACGTCGGTGGACGGGCCTTGGGCGGGCGGCGTGTCCGGGGTGCTCGCGGTCGAGGGCGCTGCCCGCGGCTTCTCGCGTTCCCCGAAGGTCGACGCGATCCCAGGAGAAGGATGCTCGCGGGTGGCGCCGTCTGCGACGTCGTCCGAGGAGGAAGGGACTGCGGCGCCGCAGCCTCCACAGAACCGAGCTCCCTCGGGGAGCTGCTGGCCGCACTTCTCGCAGTTCGTGCTACTCACGTCCTGCCTCCCGCTGTTCACCTCTCACGCCGTCGGCGTGCTGGACCCTTCATGACAGATAGTGCCTGAAAGCACGATTCGCCGCGCACATTCGACGGCTGCATCACTAGCGGTGGTCGCGTGCAGCCTCTGTATCTGACGCTCCTGCCCCTTCGGGACGCGGGTGGGCGCCGATCGCGACGAGGACGAAGCCGGCGATGCACAGGGGTCCGAGCACCAGAACGCCGACGAACGCCGGAGCGCTGCTGTCGCGTGCGAGCCCGTCGATGGATTCCATCAGCGCGTACATGCCGATGACGGCACCGAGCGCAGATGCGGGCATGCACAGCGGCGCAGGGTGCCGTCGCAGGAGCGCGACGAGCGCGACGGCGACGAGGGTCACGCCGGTCACCGTCACGAGGATGTCCGCGACCACCTGCGTCTCCCATTGACTGAAGTCGTTGCTGGGGATGAAGAGCCAGACCGGCGCGAGAGCCCCGCCGACGGCGAGCAGGATCAGGCCGATCCGGGTGATGAGGACACGGTCCGGCCGGTACGCGTGTCGATCGAGGAGGTCGCCGAGGCAGATGACGGTGCATGCGGCAACGGCCACGGCGCCTGCCCCGACGCCGAGGCCCGCGCCGACGCGTGGTTCGACCTCCGCGAAGGAGACTAGGTCGTTGGCTCCGATGACGAGGAACTCGATGGCACTCACGAGTCCGAGCGCGACGAACGCAGCCGCTCCGCCGAGAAGCCCTGCGGAGAAGGCCGCTCGCCGGCCGACGATGGCCGCGGCGATGACCAGGCCGACGACGGCCGCGGCCACGATCGCGGAGAGGATGTCGTCCGCGGACGCGAGCTGCCAGTAGTTCTCGGTGTCGTCGTTGCCGTCGACACCGAGCCACGGCAGGAACGAGGCGACGAGGAAGAGGGCGGCCGCGATCGGGGCCGTGATGAGCCCCGCGAGGGCGAGGCCGCCGAACCCGCGTCGGGTCCGGGGGACAGCCTCGGAGGGCGGTGTGGCCATGGGAGGCGTGGGCCCGCGCTCCGGCGCTGCCGCTCCCTGGCTCTCTTGCCGCTGCTCCCATTCCCAGCGGCGCGGGAGCTGGTACTGGCTGGCGAGATCCAGGCCGCACTCGGTGCAGAAGCGGTCGCCGCCTGCGGTGGAGCCGCAGCGCGGGCAGACGAACTCGTCACGTTGCATGCTTTCCTCGTGGGTCTGGGGGAAACGATTCAGGGCGCGGGTATGCGCCCACGGCGATGAGGGTCACCGCGGCCGCGCCCGCTGGGCTCGCCACCGCGAGGGCGACGAGGGCGTCGGCTGTGACATTGGTCGACAGCTTCTCCAGGGACCAGCTGAGCGTGACGCCGGTGAGTGCCGCGCCGAAGAGGCAGGCGGCGGCTGCGAGCGCGCGCAGGTGTGGCGCGATGAGGCCTGCAACCGCGCAGGCCAGCGCGCCGGCGACGATCGCGAGCGCTACGGCTCCCGTCGCGTCTGATGTCTCCCAGTCGCGACCCTCGCCCTCGATGAGGAGCGACGCGAGCGGTGCGAGGATGACGGTGACCAGGAGAGAGGCGTAGCCGATGCGTGCGGTGGTCACCCGCACGCGGGACGACCGCGGAACCCGGGCGTCACCCGCAACGACGTACGCTCCCGCGATCGCCGCGGCGAGGCACCCGGCGAGCGCGAGGACCGGTCCGACGAGGCTCTCGACCGAGGCCGACCCGTCGAAACGCCGTTCGTGGAGCTCCTCCGCGACGAATGCCTGGAACGAGTCGTTCGAGCCGATCAGGATGCTTTCGAGTGCCGCGGGTGCGACGCTGACGAGGATCCCTGTCGCCACGAGGAGGAGGACGCTGAGCGTCACCCGTCGTCCGAGCGCCGCGATGAGCGGGACGAGGACGATGACCGTGGCGGCCGCGATGGTGAGGAGGATGTCGACCGCGCTCGATGTTTCCCAGAGCGAGAACTTCGCCTCGTCGGTCTCGAACTCGTCCTCGTGTGTGATCCGGATCCAGGGTGCGAAGGTGGAGGCGAGGAGGAGCGCGGTCGCGACTGGAGCGATGAGGAGCGCGGCGGAATGAAGGGGCCCGAGTCGTCGGCGAGGTCGCGTCTGTCCCTCGGGCCGAGGCGGAGCGGCGAGACCGGGAGCGGGGGCGATCGGACTCGAGAGCGGCTGCCCGCACCGCCCGCAGTACCTGCCCCGCGCCCGTGGCGACCCGCAGCTGGGGCACGACATGCCGTGACTGCTCTGCATCGGTCAGCCGCCGAGGCTGATGTCCATGGTCCGGGCGATGTGCTTCGCGGCGGAGCGGGCCGCGGGGGTCGGGCCTCCGAGGACGGCGACGCCGCCGCCCCCCTCGTGTCGTTGAACGAGCGTGCACGAACCGGGTGCGCAGAAGTCTGGCCGAGCTGCGGTGAAGCGCAGCGTGCGGAAGCCCGTGCTCAGATCGTCCTCCCACACCGTCACGGAGGACGTGTCGAACGCGGGTGGCTCGAACGGCGTGGCATCGACCCAGATCGTCTCGCGGCCGTCCCCGCGCAGCACGACGCGGTGGAGGCCCGCGTTGAGGTGAGTGCTCGCCGTCTCCGTCCATCCCGCGGGCACCGTCGAGTTCCAGTAATCCGCCCCTGCGAGAGCGCTGGGTGACGACGCTGGGGTCGGCGCGTCATCCGATCCCCCCGCCGTCGCCGTCGCCGCCGAGGGGGATGAGGTTGTGACGGTCTGCGTTCTGGTGAGGGTGACGGATGTCGGGCCGTCCGCGAGGACCGGCTCCTCGTCGTCGCTCCCGAGCACCAAGACGGCTGTGACGACTCCGCCGACGAGTGCGATCGCGGCGATGACAGCGACGACCGCGGTCGCTCGCGAGCGACCGCGAGGGGGCGGCGGCTCGTTGTCGGGAGCAGGAGGAGCAGCGGAAGGGTGGGCCGCCGAGGGGGGTGACTCGAGCGCGAGGTTCACCCCGCACCCGGGACAGAACTGCCGCCCTTGCGTCGCGGCTCCGCACCGCGGGCACGTCTGCGGTCTCACATGGCGACACTACACCCGGCCCGCGCAGGGTGAGGCGCGACATCCGGTGAGACCGCGACGCCCGTGTGCTCCCGCCGCTCCGAGTTCTCGCCGGCTCCGGCCGCGCTACCGCACCATCCCCGCGCCGACCGTGTCGTTCGTCGCCTCGTCGATGAGGATGAACGCGCCGGTCGCGCGGTTCGCGGCGTAGGCGTCGACGACGAGCTCGCGGCTCACGCGCAGCCGCACCCGGCCGATGTCGTTGAGGCCGAGCTCCGCCGGCGGGCCGTCGCCGCCCGTCGGCCGCGAGTCGAGCGTCTCGACGTCGAGGACCGCATCGACGGCGTCGACGATCGCGCGGACGCTCGCGGTCGTGTGCTTGAGCGCGTAGCGCCCGCCCGGGCGCAGCGGCGTCTCGGCCATCCAGCACACCTCCGCCTCGATCTCGCGCGTGACGCGCACATCGCCCTCGCCCTCGGCGTGGACGATGACGTCGCCGCGCGAGACGTCGCGCTCGTCGGCGAGCCGGAGCGTCACGCTCATGGGCGCGACCGCCTCGTCGAGCGGGCCGTCGAACGTCTCGACCGCGGCGACGGTCGAGCGCTGGCGGCTCGGGAGGACGACGACCTCGTCGCCGGCGCGGAAGACGCCGCCGGCGACCTGCCCCGCGTAGCCGCGGTAGTCCTGGCTGCCGTCCCGGATGACCCACTGGACGGGGAAGCGGCCCGCCTCGACGGGCGGCACGCCGCCGACCTCCACCGTCTCGAGGTGCTCGAGGAGCGGGACGCCGCCGTACCACGGCGTGTTCGCGGAGCGGTCGACGACGTTGTCGCCGTGGAGGGCGCTCATCGGGATGAACGCCGTCTCCTCGACGCCGCGCAGCCGTGCGGTCAGCTCGGTGAACTCGCGGCAGATCGCGTCGAACCGCGCCTCGTCCCAGTCGACGAGGTCCATCTTGTTCACCGCGACGACGAGGTGCGGGATGCCGAGCAGCGCCGCGACCGAGGCGTGGCGCTTCGTCTGCTCGAGGACGCCCTTGCGCGCGTCGATGAGGACGATCGCGAGGTCGGCCGTCGAGGCGCCGGTCACCATGTTGCGCGTGTACTGCACGTGACCCGGCGTGTCGGCGAGGATGAACGTCCGGCGCGCGGTCGCGAAGTAGCGGTAGGCGACGTCGATCGTGATGCCCTGCTCGCGCTCGGCGCGCAGGCCGTCGGTGAGGAGCGAGAGGTCGGGGACGTCGGAGCCGCGCTTGCGCGAGACCTCCTCGACGTGCTCGAGCTGGTCGGCGAGGACGGCCTTCGAGTCCACGAGGAGCCGCCCGATGAGGGTCGACTTGCCGTCGTCGACCGAGCCGGCGGTCGCGAGTCGCAGGAGGCCGGCGGACGCGAGGTCGGTCGCGTCGTGCGGCGTCGGCGAGGTCATCGTCACGTCGTTTCCTCCGTCTGGGTCCTAGAAGTAGCCGGCGATCTTGCGGTCTTCCATCGCCGCCTCCGACGCGCGGTCGTCGGCGCGCGTCTCGCCGCGCTCGGTGATCCGCGTCGAGGCGATCTCGGCGACGACGTCGTCGAGGGCGGTCGCGGTCGACTCGACCGCGCCCGTGCAGCTCATGTCGCCGACCGTCCGGTAGCGGACGGAGGCCCTGAACGGCTCCTCGCCGTCCATGAGCTCGACGAAATCGCTCGTCGCGTAGAGCATCCCGTCGCGGCGGAACACCTCGCGCTCGTGCGCGAAGTAGATCGACGGGACCTCGAGGCGCTCGCGCGCGATGTACTCCCACACGTCGAGCTCGGTCCAGTTCGAGAGCGGGAAGACGCGCACGTTCTCGCCCTTGCGGATGCGGCCGTTGTAGAGGTTCCACAGCTCGGGCCGCTGGCGCTTCGGGTCCCAGCCGCCGAAGTCGTCGCGGAAGCTGAAGATGCGCTCCTTCGCGCGGGCGCGCTCCTCGTCGCGGCGGGCGCCGCCGAACGCGGCGTCGAAGCCGTGCTCCTCGATCGCGTCGAGCAGCGTCACCGTCTGGAGCTGGTTGCGCGACGCGCGGGGGCCGGTCTGCTCGTGTGCCCGCCCCTTGTCGATCGACTCCTGCACGCTCGCGACGATGAGACGCTCGCCGAGCTCCTCGACGCGCCGGTCGCGGAAGTCGATGACCTCGGGGAAGTTGTGCCCCGTGTCGACGTGCATGAGCGGGAAGGGGAAGCGGCCGGGCCGGAACGCCTTCTCGGCGAGGCGCAGGAGGACGATCGAGTCCTTGCCCCCGCTGAAGAGGAGCACGGGGTTCTCGAGCTCCGCCGCGACCTCGCGCATGACGTGGATCGCCTCGGCCTCGAGGGCCTCGATGTGGGTGAGTGCACGGGACTGCGTCGGGATGCTCATGCGGGTGCGGCCTCCGAGGCGGGCTGGGGGGCGGGGACGAGGCCGCGCGCGACGCGCGACCGGTGGAGGAGGAAGGCGAACGCGCCGACGGCGAGCGGCGGGACGAGGATGGCCCACGCCGGCAGCTCGAGGCCGGCCTTCGTCGAGACCCCGAGCGCGCTCGCGAGGAGGACGCAGCCGAGGACCGGGCGCAGGCCGTGGGCCGGGACGCGCGTGAGGAGCGCCGTCCCGATCCAGACCCCGGGCAGGGAGCCGATGAGGATGTTCGTCATCAGGAGGAGGTCGACGTTGCCGCCGATCCCGTGGGCGATCGCGGCGACCCAGAGGAGGATCGCCGCGTGGAAGACGTCCGTGCCGACGACGCGGTGTGGCGTGAGGCGGAAGATGAGGATGAGGGCGAGCCCGATGAGGGCGCCGGAGCCGACCGACGTGAGGCCGACGACCGCGCCGAGCGAGAAGCCGATCGCGATCGCTCCGGACTTCGTGCGCTGCGTGAGGGCGACGGACTCGCGCTCACGCTCGGCGAGCTTCGGCATGAAGAGCGCCCGCGTGAGCACCGTCACCGCGACGATGACGAGCGCGATCGCGATCGCGATGAGGAGCACGTCGTCGATGCCGTCGCCGTACCGCGCGTGGAGCCGGTCGACCGCGTAGACGCCGAGGAGCGACCCGGGGATCGAGCCGACCGCGAGCCACTTGGAGACGCCGAGGTCGACGAGCCCCGAGCGCAGGTGCTTCCAGCCGCCGACGGTCTTCGTCACCGCGCCGTAGGCGAGGTCGGTGCCGATGGCGACGACGGGGCTGATCCCGCCGAAGAGGACGAGCAGCGGCGTCATGAGTGCGCCGCCGCCGATGCCCGTGAGGCCGACGAGCACGCCGACCCCGAGGCCGAACGCGACGATGAGGATGTCGATGCCGAGCACGGTCAGCGACTCACACGTGGAGGCCGCACTCCGTCTTGTCGGTCCCCGCCCAGCGGCCTTCGCGACCGCTGCCCGGGTTCGTGCAGGGAGCGCAGCCGATCGACGAGTAGTCGCGGTCGTGGAGGGGGTGGTACGGGATCGAGCGCTCGTGGATCCGTCGCCACAGGTCCTTCTCGGTCCACGCTGCGAGCGGGTTGAACTTCGGGATCCCGCCGCGCTTCTCGTCGGCCTCGACGAGCTGGGCGCTCGCCCGTGTCGGCGCCTGCTCGCGCCGGATGCCGGTGATCCACGCCTTCGCGCCGCCGAGGGCCCGCTCGAGCGCAGCGACCTTCTCCGGGCCGCAGCAGTGCTGCGGCCCGCTCCACGGCACGCCGGCGCGGTTCGACGCGTCCTCGACCTCGACCTTCAGGTCCCAGCGCTCCTCGAAGGCGCGCCAGGTCGCGAGCGTCTCCGGGAAGAGGACGCCGGTGTCGATCGTCACGACGCGGACGCGGTGCAGCGCGCCGAGCCGGTCGAGCTCGTCGACGATGACCGACTCCTCCTTCTGGAACGAGCAGAGGAGGACGAGGCCGTCGCCGCCGTGGGCGCCGACGGCCTCGCTGAGCGTCTCCGTCAGACCGCGCACTCGCCCTCGCCCCGGACGACCTGGAACGGCTGGTTCTTCGTCCAGTCCATGAACATGCTCATGGTCTCCAGGCCGAACTCGACCGGCATGGCGAGGTCCTTCACCTCGTCCTCGAAGCGCTTCGTGCCGACGCGCTCGGCGTAGGCGTTGAAGGGCTCACCGTCGGTGCGCTCGGCCTCGTACATCGTCAGCCAGCGCTCGACCGCGTCGGGCACGCGCTTGGCGGGGAGCCGCACCTTGAGCCGCGTGCCGTAGCTCACGTCGCCCTTCTCGAAGCTGCCGGCGATGTGCGCGACGTAGGCGGGGATCGTGTGCTCACCGACCTTGATGGACGCGCCGTAGAACCCGATGTTCGCGATGTGGTGCTGGCTGCAGCCGTTCGGGCAGCCCGACATCTTGATCTTGATGTCGCGGGTCAGCGGGTCCGCGATCTTGAGGTCGAGGACCTTCGCCTGGACGGCGCGGTTGAGGCCCATCGAGCTCGTGATGCCGAGCTTGCAGGAGTCGGTCCCCGGGCAGCTCACGACGTCGTCGATCGTGCGCACGCCGGGGTCGCCGAGGCCGAGGGCCTTCAGCTCCTGCCACACGTCGTACACCGACTCGTCGCGGACCCAGCGCAGCACGAGGTTCTGCTGGACGGTCGTGCGGGCGAGGCCGCCGGTGTAGCGGCGCATGATGTCCGCGAGACCGCGGAACTGGGCCGGCTCGAGGTCCCCGCGAGTGATCTTCACCTCGACGGTGCTGAAGCCGGCCTGCTTCTGGGCCTGGACGTTGTACTCGCGGAAGCGGTCGAAGTCCGCGCTGTCGCCAAGGTCGCTCACACTTCCGTTTCCGCGACCTCCTACCTGGTTCGGCGAGGCGGAGGACCGGGGGGCCTCCGGCGCGAGCTCCTCCTCGTCGACGAGGAACAGCTTCTCGTCGATCGAGAAGTCGCGCTCGGCGACCCAGTCGCCCTGCAGCTCCTCCTCGATGAGCGCGCGGATCGCCTCGGGGCCGTCGCGGTCGACGAGGACCTTGAGGCGCGCCCGGGCGCGGTTGACGCGCAGCCAGTCCTGGCGGTCGTAGATGCGGAAGATCGCCTCGGCGACCCGCAGGTACTCGCCGTCGTCGGCCGACGCGAACTCCCAGACCGTCGGGGCGACCCGGGGCATGATCGACGTGCCGCCGCCGACGCGGACCTCGAAGCCCTTGACCCCGTCCCTGATGCGCGCGAGGAACGCGATGTCGTGGATCCCGGTGATCGAGCGGTCCTCGTCCGGAGTGCCCTCGAAGGCCGTCTTCACCTTGCGCGGCATGAGCTGCGTCGTGGGGTGGCGCACGAAGTAGCGGACGTAGGCGCCGGCGTACGGCGTCGTGTCGAAGACCTCCCCGACGGCGACGCCGGCCCAGGGGTCGCCCGTCACGTTGCGGACGGTGTTCCCGCAGCCCTCGCGCGACGAGAGCCCGACGGCGCTCGCCTCGCGGATGAGCTCGGCCATCTGCTTGAGCGGGATGTGATGGATCTGGACGTTCTGCCGCGTCGTGATGTGGCCCTTGTCCAGGGGCGCGTACTTCTCGACGACATGGGCGAACATGTCCATCTGCTCGGGGTTGACGCCGCCCCACGGCAGCTTGATCCGGCACATCTGGACATCGGGCTGGCGCTGCCCGTAGACGCCCTGCTTGAGGCGGAAGCCGATGAACTGGTCCTCGGGGGTCTGCCCCTCGAGGAACTTCGTCGCCTCGGTGTCGAAGTCGTCGAACTCGCGCTCGATGATCGGGATGACGTGCCCGGGCACGTCGTGGCGCTCCGGGCTCGCGAGCGATCCGCGGCCGCCGGTCTTCGTCGGCGCGTCTGTCGGGGCGGAACTGGGCTCCATGGGAGCGAATGTAGCAAAAGCCGATCGGGGTTACGGCATTAAGGTCCGGGGCGGCCCCGCATCGCCATGTCGTCGCCCACCGGCGCCGAGCGTCGCGCGGGCGCCGCGGGGTACGAATCGAACGCGCGTTGATTTCGCCCCCTATGTGGGGGTCGATCGAACGCGCGTTGATCTCGCCCGCCGAGGCGCGGGGTGGCGAATCGAACGCGCGTTGGATTCGCCCCCTATGTGGGGGTCAATCGAACGCGCGTTGATCTCGCCCGCCGAGGCGCGGGGTGGCGAATCGAACGCGC